>RFPF01000059.1 GCA_009926295.1 Planctomycetia bacterium | reverse complement strand
GTCGAAGCCGATGCCATCCGCCGTCGGGCCCGCGCGCGGGCGGCCGCCCTGCTCGGTGGCGTCGATCCCGCGCGGGTCGCGTTGCCCGGGGGCGCGACGCTCGCCCTCAACATGGCGATCCATGGGCTCGCCCGGCCCGGCGACCACGTGATCGCCACGGCCGCCGACCACAACGCGACGCTTCGCCCGCTTCACGCGCTTCGCGCGCGGGGCGTGATCACGCTGTCGATCGTTCCCTGCGACGGTGTGGGCCGCGTCGATCCGGATGCCGTCGCCGCCGCCTGGCGGCCCGCGACGAGGCTCGTCGTATCCACGCACGCCTCGAACGTGACCGGCGCCGTCCAGGATGTGCGGGTGCTCGCCGCGATCGCCCATGAGCGCGGCGGGCTCTTCGTCCTCGACGCCGCTCAGTCGCTGGGGCAGGTGGATGGCTGGAACGACGGCGCGGGGGGATGCAGCTTCGACGCCGACGTCGTCGTCGCGCCCGCGCACAAGTGGCTCTGCGGCATGGGGGGCGTCGCGATCCTGTTCGCCCGCGAGGGGATCGCGCTCGAGTCGCTCGTGCAGGGAGGCACCGGCTCGGCGAGCGAATCGCTCGAAATGCCATCGACCTTCACCGACCTGTTCGAGGCGGGCACCCCCGATCTGCCGGCTCTCGCGGCCCTCGCCGCGGCAGGGGAATGGCTTGCCGGAGAGACCGTGCCGGCTCTCAACGCCCATGGCCGCCGGCTCGCGACGGCGTGTGCCGAGGGGCTGCGCGGGATCCGTGGCGTGCGCGTGTTCGCCGCGTCGGATGCCGGCCCGCCGATTGTGGGTTTTACGGTCGAGGGCTATGATCCGGCCGACGTTGCCGCGCTGCTCGAACAGACGGCCGGAGTGCAGGCCCGCTCGGGATTTCACTGTGCGGCGTGCATCCACGAGCATCTCGGCACGCGGGCGGGCGGGCTCGTGCGGCTGAGTTTCGGGCCGTTCAACACCGCGGCGGATGCCGCGGCGGTCGTCGAGGCGGTGGCGAGGTTCGCCGCGTGACGGTGCGGGTGCAGGACAGGAAGGGAGGCTCACGATGGCCGGGATCAGCAAGGACGTCTGGTATGCGGGAGGCCTCCGGTTCCAGTGCACGCAGTGCGGCGACTGTTGCTCCGGGTCGGAAGGGTACGTGTGGGTGAACCAGCAGGAGATCGACGCCATGGCGGCGCGGCTCGGGCTCACCGCGGCCGACTTCGAGAGCCGGTACGTCAAAAAGGTCGGCGTGCGCCGGTCGCTCACGGAGCGGCCCGGCGGCGACTGCGTGCTGCTCGACGAGAAGACCCGCAAGTGCACCGCGTACGAGGAGCGGCCGCGGCAGTGCAAGACGTGGCCGTTTTGGGATTCGAACCTGCGGTCGCCCGAGGCGTGGGCCGAGGCCGCCGAGGCGTGCCCGGGCTGCAACAAGGGGAACCTGGTGCCGCTCGAACGCATCGTCGAGCAGGCGGCGCAGATCCGGGTGTGATTCGTGGGGCAAGCGTCCCGCTTGCCATTGGGATCTGCAAACGTCGCCGAGGTCACTCGCGGTAGGCCTTCGGGCTGCGTCCGAGCCACCTCATCCCACACGGCCCACAGCCGGTCGTCCACGTGCCACGGCTGGGCGAGCCGCCGCGACTCACCAACTCGATCCAGTGATGGATGAGCCGTGGATCGCGGCCACCCTCCCATTCCGCCCGCAGTCCGGAAATGATTCGCCACAGGACGTCGGCCTCGCAGCGCACACGCACCGGCGAGGCGGCTGAAACGAGCGGCCGCACGATGCGGCTGTTCGTAGACGGCAGCGAGGCGGCGACGCTCGATCGGCCGGGGCGTGTGAACCCCAGCCACTTCGACCTCGTGATCGGCGGCTTCGCGACGGGCTCGCCGGCACACTTCACCGGTCTCGTCGATGAAGTGAGAGTATTCGCCCGCGCCCTCTCCGCTGACGAGATTCGCCTCTGCTGGCAGGCATCAGCCCCATCAGCGCTCCCGCCCGCCACACATCGCTGAGGCGCATCCCTTCGGGCCTGCTTCGGCTTACGCGAGGCTCGCCTGGACGGCGAGCCATCGCAGGCGAGGAAAACCTCGGCTTTGCTGCGTTTCGCGCCGTCGCATCCCTTCGGGCCTGCTTCGGCTTACGCGAGGCTCGCCTGGACGGCGAGCCATCGCAGGCGAGGAAAACCTCGGCTTTTCCTCCGCCTGCGCAAGCGAAAATCGGCAGGATGCCGATGTTTCGCGCTCTTTACAGAATCCCGCCGTGCGTGCGCCACGGGGTCATGTGCGACGGCTGGTCCAGGAACCAGATCCGCTCCCACTCGTCGGTTATCGCCCGCAGGTCTTCCGACGTGTAGATCAACTGCTGTGCCCGGCGAATCGGATCGCCGGAGTAGATCGGAATCAGGCAGCCCGTGCCCGTCGAGACGAGCACGCCCGCGAGCAGAATCCAGACGGCCTTCCTCATCGCTCGGTCCTCCCTGACCATGTCTGCCGAATTCGCCGTTACCAGGCATCCGATGTAGCCGATCCGTGGCCCACGTCGCGATGCCGAATTGATCCTCTCCAGTTTTCCCAGCCTGTGCGTCAGCCCTCGGGTGGCTGCTGTGCATCGCCCGACGGGGGGGAGGGGGGCTCGGCGGACGCCCGATCGAGTTCCCGCACCCGCGCCTCCATTTCCTTTCCGGGCTTGAATGTCACGACGCTCTTTGCGTGAACCGGAACCTTTTCTCCCGTTCGCGGATTCCGGGCCATGCGGGCCTCCCGCTTCTTGATCTGGAACACCCCGAAATTCCGCAGCTCGATCCGCTTCTCACGCACCAGCGCTTCGATCAGGGCGTCGAAGGTCCGCTGAACCAGCTCCTTGGTGCGCAGTTGGGGCAGATCGATCTGTTCGGCAATGGTCCGGACGATGTCTTTTTTGGTCACGGATCCGGCCCTCCCGGCAAAGGGGATTTGACCGAAGCCTATGACTGCCAAGGGTTAGTGTCAACAAGGCGATCACCGCGACCGCCCTGCGACACCATCTCTCCACCGTCTCGTATCGGCATCCCGACCGGAAAACTCCACCCAATCGGCACAACCGCACCCCGGAACGGCCGCTGCCCAGTTCCGCGGGTGTTTCCGGGGACGGTTTCCACCTCCTTGGGACGTGGCCAAAAGCCACTACACTCGGGCACTCGACCGCCCGAGGCCATTCCGCTCCCATGACCGATGCCGCCCGGACCCCCCAGACGCCCGCGTGCGGCCCTTTCGACCTGTCGGTGTCGCTGGGGAGGCTCCACCTGCCGAACCCGATCCTGGTGGCTTCTGGGACGTTCGGCTACGGCCGGGAGATGGCAGGCTTCGTCGATCTGTCGCGGCTCGGCGGCATCGTGCCCAAGACGATCACGCCGCTGCCCCGACAGGGCAACGTGCCGTGGCGCACCGTCGAAACGGCGGCTGGCCTGCTCAACTCGATCGGCCTCGACAACGACGGCATCGACTCGTTCCTCGTGAAGCTCCTGCCCTGGCTCGTGGGCTGCGGGGCCCCGGTGATCGTGAGCATCGCCGGCGCGAACCAGGCAGAGTTCGTCGAGCTTGCCCGTCGGCTCGACGCGGTGCCGGGCATCGCCGCCCTCGAACTCAACATCTCATGCCCCAACGTGAGCCACGGCGTGGATCTCGGCAGCGATCCCGAGGCCTGCCGCCGCGTCGTGGCCGGCGTGCGCGAAACGACACGGCTGCCCGTGCTCGCGAAGCTCACGCCGAACGTCACCGACATCGCGAGCGTCGCGAAGGGAGCCCGCGACGGCGGCGCCGACGCCCTCACCGTGATCAACACCTGCCAGGGGATGGCCGTCGATTGGCGTCGGCGTCGTCCGATGCTCGGCAACGTCATCGGCGGCCTGAGCGGCCCGGCCATCAAGCCGATCGCGCTGCGCTGCGTGCACCAGGTGCGGCAGGCCGTCGAGATCCCGATCGTGGGCGTGGGCGGCATCATGACGATCGACGACTGCATGGAATTTTTCGTGACGGGCGCCTCGGCCGTGCAGGTCGGCACGGCCAACTTCGCCGAGCCGGTGGCCTCGATGCGGCTGCTCGACGCCCTGCCGGCGGCGATCGCGGAACTCGGGGCGACGGCGCTCGCCGAGGTGGTCGGCACGCTCGTCACGCCCGCCCGTGCCGCCTGTCCCCCAGCCGCCTCCGGGAGTTCTCCCCATGGCGTCTGACCCGAGCCCTGTGCCGAAGGCCGCGCCGCCCGCGCGCGTGCTCTCCGGCATCCAGCCCACCGGGCGGTTCCACTGGGGAAACTACTGCGGCGCGATCCGGCAGTACATCGACCTGCAGTCCTCCGGGGAGTCGTACTACTTCATCGCCGACCTCCACGCCCTCACGACTGTGCGCGACCCGGCCCGGCTGCGGGAACTCGTGCACGCGGCGGCGGTCGATCTCGTGGCGCTCGGCCTCGACCCCGCGCGGGCCACCCTGTTCGTGCAGTCGGACGTGCCGGAGGTGACGGAACTCACCTGGCTCCTGATGACCGTCTGCCCGATGGGGCTGCTCGAGCGCTGCCACGCCTACAAGGACAAGAAGACCCGCGGCCTCGCCGCCGACGCCGGGCTCTTCACCTATCCCGTCTTGATGGCGGCCGACATCCTCGCCTACGACGCCACGGTCGTGCCCGTCGGGGAGGACCAGGTGCAGCACATCGAGGTCTGCCGCGACCTCGCCGGCACGTTCAATCATCTCTATGGCGAAGTGTTCACGCTCCCCAGGCCGCGGCTCGTCGCAGGGGGCGCGAAGGTGCCGGGCACCGACGGCCAGAAGATGAGCAAGAGCTACGACAACACGATCGAGGTCTTCGAGGATCCGGCCGCACAGAAGAAGAAGATTATGCGGATCACGACCGATTCCCGGCCGATGGAACAGCCGAAGGATCCCGAGGGCGACCATCTCTATGAGCTCTTTTCGCTCTTCGCACCCGAGGCGGAGCGGGCCGCGATGGCCGACCTTTACCGCCGTGGCGGCTTCGGCTACGGCGAGGTCAAGAAGGCGCTCGTGCAGGTGGCGGGCGACTTCTTCGCCGATGCCCGGCGGCGGCGGGCGGAACTCGAGGCAGACCCGGCACGGATCGAGGCCATCCTCGCCGACGGTGCGGCCCGGGCGCGGAAGCAGGCGGGCGCCGTGCTCGGCCGGGCGCGCGATGCGTGCGGTCTGTCGCGCGGCGCCACGGCGCCGGGGAGGGGGGCATGAAGGTTCTCGGCATCGGCACGGACATCACGGAGTGCCTCCGGATCGCCCAGATGATCGAGCGGCACGGCGAGCTCTTCGTGGGCCGGGTCTACACCGCGGCCGAGATCGAATACTGCCGCAGCCGGCGCATGGCCACGCAGCACTTCGCGGGCCGCTGGGCCGCCAAGGAGGCCGTGCTCAAGGCGCTCGGCACCGGCTGGCGGCGCGGCATCTCGTGGCGGGACGTCGAGGTGCGCAATGCCGGCGGCGGCCGGCCGCAGGCGTTCCTCAAGGGTGGCACGCAGGAAGTCGCGGAAAAGCTCGGCATCCGCTGCGTGCTCGTGAGCATCTCCCATTGCCGCACCCACGCCACCGCCTACGCCGTCGCCCTCGACGAGGTGCCCGAGACCTTCGCGGGCATGGAGTAGGACGGGCTTCAGCCTGTCACGCTCTCAACGCGTGCGCCGGCTCGTGACTGCCCAGCCCCCCTCGCCGGACGTTCGCTGCGGGCCTCCAGCCCTCCGCTCTCTGCATGTCCGCTTCGCTTCGCCATCCTGGCTGCGCTCGCTCCCATAGCCCGGCTCGAGGGCATGGGCAGCCCCGAGCCTCCTTGATTCGACGGAAGCCCGAAGCGCAAGCGAGGGAATCGTCGTTCTCCCTCGCTTGCGCTTCGGGCTTCTGTTCGGGGGAGGCGAGGGGTTACCCCTGCCGTTGAGACGGCGTATGTGACCAGCGCAGGCATGGATGCCGGAGCGCAGGCACATCCGAGTGAGCCGTAGCCCGGAGGGCGGAGGCGAACGTCCGGCGAGACGGTACGGGGTAACGCCGAGCCGGCGCGCACCAACGGACCAAGGCATGACAGGCTGAAGCCTGTCCTACTGGAACAGCGAGAGTTCGGCGACGCCGCCCTCGATCTGGAGGTCTTTGAGGGGTGTGCCCTCAATGACGGGCGTGACGCCGTCGCGGCGCGTGAGCGAGAGCTTCGTCTGGCCGCGCATGTGGTCGGCGAGCTCCTTCTCGAGATCCTTCTTCTTCGCGTCGGGCAGCTTGGCGAACGCCTCGCGGCCGCGGCACTTCGGGAACGCGCGGCAGCCGAGCCACGGGCCGCGCTTTCCCTCGCGGAGGTTCATCAGTTCGCCGCACTTCGGGCAGGCGATGTCGGTCACGAGCGGTGGCGGCGAGGGAAACTTGAGGTTCTTGTCCAGGTTGAGGATGAACGGGGGCAGCTCGGCCGGCCCGTCGGCAGGCTTGCGGCCCTTCGGCTTGGGCGGCCGCGGCTTGTCCTCGACGAGGAAATCGCCGAAGCGTCCGGTCCGCTTCACCATCGGCACGCCGGCCGGCGAGAGCAGGTCGATCTGCTCCGGGAGGCGGGGCTTGCCGTCGCGGTCCACCGGCATCGCGAACGAGCAGGCGGGCACCTCCTTGGGCTTGGGCGGCTTCCGCTTCTTCCCCTTGGCGGTGGTCTTCGGGGCGGCGGGCTGCTCGACGATCTTCTCGTTGAACCCGCTGCACGAGAGGAACCGCCCGCTGCGGCCGAGCCGGTATTCCAGCTGGCGGCTGCACTCCGGGCAGGCGTAGGGCGACGGGTCGCCCTTGGCCTTTTCGTGCTGTTCCTGCATCGCCGTCTCGAGCTTCGGGGCGAGTTCGCCGTGGAATTCGTGGAGCATGTCGGTCCAGCGCTTCGTGCCCTGGGCCACCTGGTCGAGTTCCCGCTCGATCTCGCGGGTGTAGCCGATCTCGATGAATTCGCTTGAGGAAGCCCGTCACCGCCTCCCCGAGGGCCGTGGCGTAGAACCGGCGGTCGCGCTGCTCGACGTAGTTGCGGCTCTCGATCACGTTGATGATGCTCGCGTAGGTCGAGGGCCGGCCGATCCCCTCCTCCTCGAGCTTCTTCACGAGCGTCGCCTCGGAGTAGCGCGGGGGCGGCGCCTGGAACTTCTGCCGCGGTTCGATGTCGAACGGGGCCAGTTCGGCCCCCTTCTCGAAGGCCGGCAGGACCTGCTCGCCGTCGTCTCGGGGCGTGCCGCTGATTCGGTAGCAGCCGTCGAACTTGAGCACGCGGCCGTGGGCCTTGAGCACGGCGCCGGTGTCCTTGTCGCTGCGGCGCAGCCGGACCGCCGTCGAATCCCATTCGGCGTCGGTCGCCTGGCAGGCGACGAAGCACTGCCAGATGAGGCGATAGAGCTTGTACTGCTCGTCGGAGAGCGCCGACGCGATCGCGTCGGGCTCGCGGAAGGCGTCGGTGGGTCGGATCGCCTCGTGGGCCTCCTGGGCGCTCTCGTTGGAGCTCGAGTAGAAGCGGGGCTTCTCGGGGACGTAGGCCTTGCCGTGCCGCTCGTCGAGGTAGCGGCGGGCCATGTCGATCGCCTCGCGGGAGAGATTCGTCGAGTCGGTGCGCATGTAGGTGATGAGGCCCACGCGGCCCTCGCCGGGCAGGTCGATGCCCTCGTAGAGCTGCTGCGCGATCCGCATCGTGCGGTCGGTGGACATGCCCAGTCGGCTCGAGGCCGCCTGTTGGAGCGTGCTCGTGATGAAAGGGGGGAAGGGCCGCGACTTCGTCCGCGTAACGTCGATCGATTCGACCCGGTAGCGGGCCTCGGGGGCGGGCCGGCCCGAAATCCGCACCACGTTGCGGCCCCGCCCACGGCCCGTCTGGTCGGTCTCCCGCACGATCTCGACGTCGGTGAGCCCGGCCGCCTCCGCCGCAGCCCGGGCCTCCCCGGCAAGATCCGCCTGGGAGGTATTTTCCGCCTCGATCTTGAATGGCTTGCCCCCGACCTCGACGAGGTCGCAGGCCAGGGCCTCGTGGTCGGCGAGCCACGCCATCCGCTCGCGGACCAGCGGCGGCCTGCCGCGGTCGTCTCGCCGGCCCATGAAGGACCTCCATTCGTCGTGGAGCGCGGGGGCCGTCGCGACGTCGAAGGCGAGGTTGGCCGTGATCTCCCACGACTCCGCCGGCGTGAAGTCGCGGATCTCCTGCTCGCGCTCGACGACGATCCGCGTGGCCACGCTCTGGACGCGGCCGGCGGACAGGCCGCCCGCCACCTTTTTCCAGAGGATCGGCGAGACCTGGTAGCCGACGATGCGATCGACGATGCGGCGGGCCTGTTGGGCCTCGACCCGCGGCATGTTGATCGGCCGCGGCTGCTGGAACGCCTTCAGGATCTCCGACTTGGTGATCGCGTCGAACGTCACCCGCTTGGCCCGGCCGGGATCGACGCCGAGCACCTGCGTGAGGTGCCAGGCGATCGCCTCCCCCTCGCGGTCCAAGTCGGTCGCAAACCAGATCTCGCTCGCGTCCTTGGCGAGTTTCTTGAGCTCGGCGACCTTCTTCTTCTTGTCGTCGTCAACTTCGTAGGTCGGGGCGAAATCGTGGTCGAGGTCCACGCCGGGCACCGGCTGCTTCGAGCCCTTGGGAGCGCGGCTGGGGAGGTCGCGGATGTGGCCGATCGAGGCCTCGACCACGAACCCCGGGCCGAGGTACTTCCCGATCGTCTTCGACTTGGCAGGGCTCTCGACGATCACCAACTGGTAGTCGCCGGAGGGGGCCTTCGTCGCCGCCGCCGCGGCCGCCGACCTCGTCCGCGGGCCGCGTTTTTTGGCAGCGGAGGATTTCTTGGCCATGGGGTTTCCGTCGCGGCTGGAAGGTGGCTTGGGATTGGCGCACGCGGCCGCTGCGCTACAATCGGCGGCCTGCTGCGTTTGGACAGCGTTACCCTCCCCTCTCTTTCCTTGTCAAGCCTCCGCCGGCCCGTGCCGGCGGGGAATTTGACCGCAGGCGGTGCCATGGCGGGCTCTTTCGACGTCTTCAGGAAGTATCAGCGGTCTCTGCTGGTGGCCGTCGCGATCCTCGCGATGCTGGCGTTCTTCGTGCTTCCGCCGTTCCTCCAGATGGGAGGATCCACGGCCGCGGGCGATCCTTTGGCCGCCCGCTGGAGCGGGGGAGAGATCCGCGAGGGACAGCTGGAGCGGAGCGTGGCGATGAGGGCGGTCGTCAACCGGTTCCTCGTCGAGGCGGCGGTCGGTGCGGGGCGGGATCCGGCACGACTGCCGCTGTTTCCCGAGAGCGAGGAGGCCGTCGTGCGGACGACGCTCGTCAACGAGGAGGCCCGCAGGAACGGGCTCGTGGTGAGCGACACGGCCATCAACGACTTTCTCGCCCAGTGGACCAACAATCTCGTGCGGCCGGAGCAGCTCGCAGAGATCATCGCAGGCCTGCGGCTGGGGCCGACGGGCGTGTCGCAGCACGACCTCTTCGAGGCGCTGCGGGCCGAGCTCACGGCCCGCAACATGCTCTTCATGTTCCAGACGGGGTTCTCGGGAGATCCGCCCGGCTGGCGGTGGGATTATTTCAAGCGGCTGGAGCAGAAAGCGACCGTGGAGGTCGTGCCGGTGCCGGTCGAGAGCGTGGCGGCGCAGGTGCCCGCGCCTTCGGATGCCGAACTGCGGGCCTTCTTCGAGCGGTACAAGAACGACCTGCCCGATCCCCGACGGGCGGCACCGGGCTTCCGGCAGGAGCGGCGGGCGAAATATGAATACTTCACGGCGAAGCGCGAGATCTTCGAGGCGGAGGCGGCCAAGGAGGTGACCGACGAGGCCGTCGAGGCGTTCTACGACAAGAACAAGGCCACGATGTTCCGTGCCGCCGAGGCGAAGACCCCCCCGGCCGATGCGGCCCCGAAGGCCGAAGCGCCGGCTGCCGAGCCCGCCAAGCCGGCTGAGCCGCCGAAGGATGGGGAGCCCGCCGCCGCCCCGCAGGGTGGTGTCGAGCGGCGCCGGGCCGTGCGGCTCGCCTCGTTCAAGCAGCCCGCGCCCGACGCCGACGCGAAGCCACCCGCGGCCGACAAGGGCGACGCGGCCGAGGAGCCGGCGACCGAGACGGCCCTCGACTTCGAGCCGCTCGAGAAGGTGAAGGACCGGATCCGCGAGCAGCTCGCCCGCGAGAAGGCCGCCGCCCGGATCGACGCCATCTTCTCGGCGATCGCCGGCGACGTGGGACGTTATGCCGAGGATCTCGCGATCTGGAAAGCCGGCGCCGGGGGCGCCTCCCCTCCGCCCCCTCCCGACATCGACCTGATCGCGAAGAAGCAGGGGCTCGAGGCGGGGCGGTCGGAGCTCGTCACCGTCGACCAGGCTGTGTCTGCCGGCGGCGTCGGCCAGAGCTTCGAATTCGTGGTCGATCCGGGCAGCCGGTTCGGGGTGCGGCAGCAAAACTGGATCGACGCAATCTTCGGGCAAAACACGATGCCGCTGCGGCCCGTGACGTCGCGTGACGTGGCCGGCAACCGCTACCTCTCCTGGAAGACGGAGGATCGGGCCGAGCGCATTCCCGCGTTCGACGAGGTTCGGGGCGACGTCGAGTTTTCGTGGCGGATCGTGGAGGGACGGGGGCTGGCGCGGAAAAAGGCCGAGGAACTCGCCGCCCGCGCCCGCTCCGAGAAGCAGTCGTTCGAGATGCTCCTCGGGGGCGACACCTCCCTCGCGCCGCTGAAGGTGGGGCCGTTCGCGTGGCTTTCCGCGGGGGCCGGCGGCCAGCCCGCGTTGTCGCAGCCGGAAGGGATTCAGATGCCGGGCGAGGCGTTCATGGCAGCGGTGTTCGGCCTCGAGCCCGACCAGACGACCGCAGCCTTCAACGAGCCGCAGACGGTCTGCTACGCGATCCGACTGGAGTCTTTCGCGCCTCCGACGCCCGAACTGCGGGAGAAGTTCCTCGAGTCGCGGTCGGACCCGCGGCGGATCGCGGCCGTGGCACAGGGGGAATTTTCACGGTCGTTCGGCGACTGGCTCGAAGGTCTCGAGAGACGATACGGCCTCACCTGGGTGCGCCAGCCGCGCCGCTAGCCCGGACACCGCCCTAACGGCGCGGTTTGAGCACGATCGCCGCCAGTGGCGGGAGCGAGAGGGAGAGGCTGTTCTCGCGGCCGTGGCTCGGCACGTCGATGGCGAGGATCCCGCCCGCATTGCCGACGTTGCCGCCGCCGTACCAGATCGAGTCGCTGTTGAAGATCTCGTCGTAGACGCCCGCCCGCGGCACTCCCACGCGGTAGTTCTCGCGCGGCACCGGCGTGAAGTTGCAGCAGACCATCACGAAGTCGTCCGGATCGGCGGCCCGTCGGACGAACACGAGCACGCTGTCCTGCCAGTTGTGGCAGTCGATCCACTCGAAGCCGCGGCCCTCGAAGTCGAGCTCGTGGAGGGCCCGCTCCCGCCGCACGAGGTGGTTCAGGTCGGCCACCGACTTGGCGAGGCCCTTGTGGCTGTCGAACTGGCACAGGTGCCACTCGAGGCTTTCGTCGAAGTTCCACTCGCGCCACTGCCCGAACTCACCCCCCATGAACAGGAGCTTCTTGCCGGGGTGGCACCACATGTAGGCGTAGAGCAGCCGCAGGTTCGCGAACTTCTGCCACAGGTCGCCAGGCATCTGGTCGAGGAGCGCGCCCTTGCCGTGCACGACCTCATCGTGCGAGAGCGGGAGCACGAAGTTCTCGTGAAACGCGTAGATCAGGCTGAATGTCAGCTCGTCGTGGTGATACTTGCGGTGCACGGGATCGTGCCGCATGTAGCGGAGCGTGTCGTTCATCCAGCCCATGTTCCACTTGAGGCTGAAGCCGAGGCCGCCGGTGTAGGTTGGCCGCGACACGCCCGGCCACGCGGTCGACTCCTCCGCGATCGTGAGCACGCCGGGGAAATGGGCATGCACCTGGATGTTGAACTGCTTCAGGAACTCGATCGCCTCCAGATTCTCGCGGCCGCCGAAGCAGTTGGGCGTCCATTCGCCGTCCTTGCGGCTGTAGTCGAGGTAGAGCATCGAGGCCACCGCGTCGACCCGCAGCCCGTCGACGTGGTAGCGGTCGAGCCAGAACAGGGCGCTCGACACGAGGTAGTTGGCCACCTCGTTGCGGCCGTAATTGAAGATCAGCGTGCCCCAGTCCGGGTGCTCTCCCTTGCGGGGATCCTCGTGCTCGTAGAGCGCGGTTCCGTCGAAGCGGCGCAGGCCGTGGCCGTCGCGCGGGAAGTGGGCCGGCACCCAGTCGATGATCACGCCGACGCCGGCCCGGTGCAGGCTGTCGATGAGCGCCATGAGATCGTGGGGAGATCCGAACCGGCTCGTCGCGGCGAACAGGCCGATCGTCTGGTAGCCCCAGCTCGCCGAGAGCGGGTGCTCCGTGGGTGGCAGGAACTCCACGTGCGTGAACCCCATCTCGACGCAGTAGGGGACGAGCTCGCGCTCGAGGTCCGCGTAGGTGAGCCAGCGGGTCGGGTCGTCGCCCGGCCGCCGCCAGCTGCCGAGGTGCACCTCGTAGACGGTCATGGGGGCGTCGAGTCCGTTACGGGCCGCCCGGCCGGACATCCATTCGCCGTCGCGCCATTGGTAGGCGTCGAGGTCGATCACCCGCGAAGCCGTGCGCGGGGGCACCTCGGCCCCGAATCCGTAGGGGTCGGCCCGGTCGGAGAACGTGCCATGGGCGTGGACGCGGTACTTGTAGTTGTCGCCTGCCTTCACGCCGGGCACGAACAGCTCCCAGATGCCCGACGGAATCCGCCTGTGCATCTGGTGCACCCGGCCGTCCCAGCCGTTGAAGTCGCCGACCACGCTCACGCTCTCGGCGTTCGGGGCCCAGACGGCGAAGTTGACGCCCTGCACTCCGTCGATCGCGTGGAGCTGCGCGCCGAGCTTCTCGTAGCTCTTCCAGTGGCGGCCCTCTCCGATGAGGTGGAGGTCGAAGTCGGTCAGCATGGGAGGGAAGGCGTAGGGATCGTGAAACTCGTGCCGGCGCCCGCCGCAGTCGACGCGGATCGTGTAGCCCGGGCGGCCGTCGGTGGCCGGCGTCGACTCGACGAGGGCCTCGAAAATTCCGGCCCGGTGGGTGCGGCGCATCGGCACGCTGCGGCGCGCACCGTCCTCGTCTTGCACGATCCAGGCCCGGCGCGCCATGGGCTGGAACGTCCGCACGTGGCGGACGAGCGTGCCTCGTGCGGCGTTGCGACCCACCACCCGGGGGCCGAGGACGGCCCCGGGATCGGCATGCCGGCCTTCGAGAATCTCGCGCCATGCTCCGTCATCGCATGAGTTCCCGTCGGAGGGCGTGGGCACGGTGGCGTTCCGCTCGTGGTCGGGGCCGCCGGCAGCGTCGGACCCCTCCCGGCTGGTATCGACCGGGGTGGCCGGCGGTGTGGAGCGATGCCGCATTCACCGCGCCACATGGTATCGTGCGGCGGCCGGGGCGCGGCTGCCGCGGCGACCTTGCGGATCGCACGGGTTGTGCGCCCCTTCACGTGTCCCGAGGGCTGCGATGGAGTTCGAGCAGTTCGACCCCGTGCCCCGGCGGATCGACGTCGCGGGCACCGTGGTCGAGATCTGGCGTCCCCCCGACATGGAGGCCCTGATCGACGTCGCCGCGTTCGAGGCCGACGAGCGGATCCCCTACTGGGCCGACGTCTGGGAGTCGGCGATCGTGCTCGCCGAGGAACTCGCGGCCTGCGACGGCCGCGGGCTCTCGCTCCTCGAACTCGGCTGCGGCCTCGGCCTGCCCACGCTGGTGGCCGCGCGGGCGCGGTTTTCCGTGACGGCGACCGATTACGAGGAGGCGGCGCTGGCGGGCGTGCGGTTCAACGCCGCCAAGCTCGGCGTCGGTCCGGTCGCCACG
>RFPF01000058.1 GCA_009926295.1 Planctomycetia bacterium | reverse complement strand
GGCAAGCCAAGGTTGCCCCGAGCCGCAATGGCTCGCCATCCAGGCGAGCCGTGGCGTGGTGTTCGTTCTTCACGCGTCCGCTAGGATGCGGGCACCACGCGGAGCATTCATGAAACTCATCATCGCGATCATCCAGCCCCACAAGCTCGAGTCGGTGAAGCAGGCACTCTCCGACGTCGAAGTGTTCCGACTCACGGTCCTCGACGTCCAGGGCTTCGGCCGGCAGCGCGGCCATACCGAAACCTACCGCGGCCACGAGATCGGCGTGAATCTGCTCCGCAAGGTGCAGCTCCAGATCGCCGTCAACGACGACTTCGTCGAGCCCACGATCGCGGCGATCGTCAGGGGCGGCAGATCGGGCGACGAGGGCGAGATCGGCGACGGCAAGATTTTCGTGCTGCCGATGGACGAATGCGTGCGCATCCGCACGGGCGAACGCGGCAAGGAAGCGATATAGTTTTGGGTTGATCGATCTGGTGAATGGTCGCGCGCCGGCTTCGGGCTCCCCATATCCCGTCGCCGGACGCTCGCTGCGCCCATCCTGGGCTTCACTCGCTCGGACCTGCCTGCGCTTCGGCATCCTGCCTGCGCTGGTCAGCTACGCCGGCTCCCGGAACACGGGGAGCCCGAAGCCTCCCTCAACTCAATCAGGAAGGGGAGGCTCGGGGCTGCCCGTGCCCTCGAGCGGGCCATGGAAGCGAGCGCAGCCATGGATGGCGAAAGCGAAGCGGACATGCAGAGAGCCGAGGGCTGGAGGCCCGAGGCGAACGTCAAGCGAGAGGGTCGGGCAGTCACGAGCCGGTGCTTGCCTCGCCACTGTGGACGACCCGTGTCTTACGGCCGCTGCGGGTGGAGCCTCGGCGTCGCGCCGAGGGCCAGGCGGTTGATCGCCGCGAGGAATGCCTTCGCCGAGGCTTCGAGCGAGTCGGTCGAGACGCCGCGGCCGCGCTGGACCTGCCCCGCATGCTCCAGCTCGACGGTCACCTCCGCCTGGGCGTCTTTGCCCACGGTCACCGCCTGCACCCGGAAGTCGCGGCACACCGTCGTCAGGCCGGTCACCTTCTCGATCGCCAGGAAGATGCCGTCGATCGGTCCGTCGCCCATCGTCACCGTCACCGACTTCGGGGCGCCGCTCTGCAGCACGTGCAGTTCCACGGTCGGAGCCGCGCCGCTCGCGCACGAGACCGCATAGCGTTCGAACGTGAACTGCTCCGGCAGCTCCGCGAACTGCGATTCGCAGAGGGCGGCGACGTCCCCGTCGTAGATCTCCTTCTTGCGGTCGGCGAGCACCTTGAACCGCTCGAACAACGTCTGCAGCTGCTCGGGCGACAGCTGGTAGCCCAGCGCCTTGGCCCGGTCGGCGAGCGCCGCCCGGCCGCTGTGCTTGCCGAGGACGAGGTCGGTCCGCTCGAGACCGACGTCCTCCGGACGCATGATCTCGTAGGTGCTTCGCTCCTTGAGCATGCCGTCCTGGTGGATGCCGGCCTCGTGGGCGAAGGCGTTGCGGCCGACGATCGCCTTGTTGCGCGGCACCTGGATGCCGGTGATGTTCGCCACCAGCCGGCTCGTCGGCACCAGCCGCTGCGTGACGACCCGCGTGTCGCAGCCGTAGTGGTCCCGCCGCGTCCGCAGGGCCATCACGACCTCCTCCAGCGAACAGTTGCCCGCGCGCTCGCCGATCCCGTTGATCGTGCATTCCACCTGCCCGGCCCCCGCCTCGACGGCGGCGAGGCTGTTGGCCACGGCGAGGCCGAGGTCGTCGTGGCAGTGCACGCTGATCACCGCTCGATCGATGCCGCGCACACGATCCCTCAGGCTCCGGATCACGTGGTGCATCTGCAGCGGCGTCGCGTACCCGACCGTATCGGGGATGTTCACGGTCGTGGCCCCGGCGTCGATCACCGCCTCGACGACGCGGCAGAGGAAATCGATCTCGGTGCGGGCGGCGTCCTCGGGGGAAAATTCCACGTCGCCGCACACGCTCCGCGCCCGCTTCACGCCCGCCACGGCCCGTGCCACGATCTCGTCCTCGGTCATCCGCAGCTTGAACTCACGGTGGATCGCGCTCGTGGCGAGAAACACGTGGATGCGGGGCTGCGAAGCGTGCCGCAGTGCGTCCCAGGCGCGCTCGATGTCGGCGTCGTTGCAGCGGGCCAGCCCGCACACGGTGGCCCCACGGACCGCCTTGGCGATCTCCTGCACGCTTTCGAAATCCCCCGGAGAAGCGATCGGAAATCCCGCCTCGATCACGTCCACGCCGAGCTGCACCAGCGCCTGGGCGACCTCCATCTTCTCGGTGAGGTTCATGCTCGCGCCGGGGGATTGCTCGCCGTCGCGAAGTGTCGTGTCGAAGATGCGAATCGGCCGGGAGGCGGACATCGAGTGACCTGAAGGACCGTGGCGAGGCGGCAGGAACGGCGTGTCGTGCCGCCTTCGAGAGCGTATCCGCGCCGCCCCGCCTTGTGTAGACTTCGAACGAACGAGGGTCCGGCTCGACAGCCCCGATCCTGCGACCCACAAGACCGCCACGCAGGCCCCGCTTCCATGGCCACGATGTCATCCGCGCGCGAGACCGAGGACCATCCCGGCCGGCCGGCGGCGCGCGGTGATGGGAAGCCGTCGCGGCGGTCGGGGTGGCTCGCAAGACTCGGCCGCGGCGCGACGGGAGTGGCGTTCCTCGCGGCCGGAGCGCTGGCCTGGTGGTGGCTCACCACGCACCACTTCGCGGGTGGTGACCATGCTCCCCCCGGGGCGGCGCAGCCCGGGGAAACGGACCGCCCGCGGGCCGCCGACGTGGTCACACTGGCGCCCGGCTCGGCCGGGGCGGCGGAGATCACGCTGGCGCCGGTCGAGACGCGGCAGGTGCGGGAACACCTCACAGTTCCCGGCCGCCTCGACTACGACGCGCGCAGCCGCGTCGACTACCAGTCGCCCGTCGAGGGGATCGTGTCGCAGGTGTTCGTCAAGGTGCGGCAGGCGGTGGAGAAGGGGGCATCGCTGGCGGAGGTGGCGAGCCCGGAGGTGGGCGTCGCCCGCGACGAGGTCCGCAAGCGCGAGGACGACCTGCGGATCGAGCGGAAGGCCGCCGACTGGGCCGGCACGATCGCCGACAACGTCGATGCCCTGCTGGAGGCGTTCGACAGCCATCCCCCGATAGAGAGGATCGAGGTCAAGTTCAAGGATCGCGTGCTCGGCGCCTATCGCGAGAAGCTCCTGGCCGCCTATTCGCGACTGCTGTTCGTGGAGAAGGTGAACGCCAGCACGCGGCAGCTGGGGGAGGGGGGTGTGCTCTCGGGCCGCATCATCGAGGAGCGGACGAGCAACCTCGAGGTGGCCAAGGCCAACTTCACCGCGGCATGCGAGGAGGCCCGCTTCCTCACGCGGCAGGACCGCGACCGCGCCCAGGCGGCGCTCGAGCAGGCGGAGCGGCTCGTGCAGATCTCGCGGGAAAACCTGCGCACGCTCGTCGGCAGCCGGCTCGACTCGGGGGCCGCCGCACACGATGCGGCAGACGCCGAAGGAGGCATGGCGTCGGCGGGCGCGATCAGTTCCCTCGTACTGCGTACGCCCGTCGACGGCATCGTGGAGGACATCTTCGTCGCCCGTGGCGAGCGCGTGCGGGCCGGCGACCGGCTCTTCGTGGTGGCGAACAACTCGACCCTCTGGGTGCGGGCCCAGATTCACGAACGCCAGTGGACGACCGTCGAGGTGGCCGATGGCCAGGAGGTGAAGGTGCACGTTCCCGGCGCCACCGAGCACGACACCGTCGCCCGCATCAACCACGTGGGGGCCACAGTCGAGGCCGATTCACGCAGCGTGCCGCTGGTGGCCGAGTTGGAAAACGACGACGCCCACTACAAGCCCGGCATGTTCGTCTGGGTCGACCTGCCGCAGGGCCGGGTGCGATACGGATTGACGGTGCCGGCCGGGGCGGTGATGCGGCAGGCCGACGAGGCGTTCGTGTTCGTGCCCGAGGGGGAGGGGAGGTTCCGCAAGGTGCCCATCCAGACGGGGGCCGCGGAGAACGATTTCGTGGAGGTGAAGCAGGGCCTGGAGGCCGGCCAGCAGGTGGTCAACCGCGGGGCGTTCCTGCTCAAGAGCGAACTGCTGCTCGAGGACGAGTAGCCGCCGCACGCGGCGGCCGGCACGCAGCCGGCGGTGAAAGGAAGGCAGGCCGTGCTCTCAGGCGTCATCGAATGGTCGCTCGCGAACCGGGCGCTGGTGGTCGCGCTGTTCATCCTGATGGCGCTCGGCGGCCTCTACGCCGCCACGCGGATTCCCGTGGATGCCGTTCCCGACCTCGTCAATGTCCAGGTGCAGGTGGTCACCGAGGCGGGCACGCTCCCGCCGCTGGAGGTGGAGCGGCTGGTGACGTATCCGGTCGAACTCGCGGTGAGCGGCCTGCCCGACGTGGAGGAGATCCGCAGCATCTCGCGGCTGGGCATCTCTTTGGTCACGATCGTGTTTCGCGAGGGCACCGACATCCTCCGCGCCCGGCAGCTGGTGGCCGAGCGGCTCCCCGCGGCGCAGGGAGGCATGGCACTCCCCGGCGTCGACCCGCGGCTGGGCACGTTGAGCACGGCCCTCGGCGAGATTCTCCAATTCGAGGTGAAGGGTGCGGGAAAGAACCTCATGGACCTGCGGAGCGTGCTGGAATGGGACATCGCGCCGGTGATGCGCACCGTGCCCGGCGTGACCGACATCAACAGCCACGGCGGCTTCGCCAAGAGCTACGAGGTCCGGATCGACCCCGACCGCATGTCTTCGCAGGGCATCGCGCTGGGCGAGGTGCTGGCGGCGCTCGAGCGCAACAACACGAGCACCGGCGGGGGTTACATCGTGAAGAACGGCGAGCAGCGGTTCATCCGGGGCGAATCGCTGCTCTCCGGCGTTGACGACATCGAGCGGGTCGTCGTCCGCAGCCCGGCGGGCGGCGTGCCGGTGCTCATCCGCAACATCGGCGACGTCGAGATCGCCCCGCTGGTCCGCCAGGGAGCGGCGACCCGCGATGCCCGTGGCGAGGTGGTTACCGGCATGGTGATGATGGTTCGCGGCGAGAACAGCCGCCGCGTCGTCGCCGCCGCGAAGGAGAAACTGGAGCAGGTACGTGGCACCCTGCCGCCCGGGGTGCAGCTCGAGATCCTCTACGACCGCTCCGAGCTGATCTCCCGGACGCTCGACACCGTCCTCCACAACCTTGCCGAGGGCGGCCTGCTGGTGATCGGCGTGCTGCTCGTGCTCCTTGGCAACGTGCGGGCCGGGCTGATCGTGTCGCTGGCGATTCCCCTGTCGATGCTGTTCGCCGCGAACCTGATGTGGGTGGTCGGCATCCCTGCGAGTTTGATGAGCCTCGGTGCGATCGATTTCGGGCTCGTCGTCGACAGCTCGGTGATCATGGTCGAGAACTGCGTTCGGCGGCTGGGACTGGCGCCGCCGGCAGCCTCGAAGCTCGACGTGGTGCGGGATGCGGCGATCGAGGTGCGCGGCCCGACGATGTTCGGCGAGCTCATCATCGCGATCGTCTACCTGCCGATCCTGTTCCTCGAGGGCACCGAGGGAAAGCTGTTCCGTCCCATGGCGCTCACGGTGCTGTTCGCCCTCGCCGGATCACTCGTCATCTCGCTCACGCTGATGCCGGTGCTCGCCGCCACCGTGCTCTCGCGCGAGGAGGAGCACGAGCCCCTGATCATGCGGCTCTTCCACCGGGTTTACCGCCCGCTGGCCCGGGCGGCCGTCTATCACCCGGTCGTGATCTCGCTCCTGGCCGCGGGGCTGGTCGCGGCGAGCGTGCCGGCGGCGCTCCGGCTGGGGGCGGAGTTCATGCCGCGGCTCGACGAGGGAGACATCCTCATCGAGGTCAACCGCCTGCCGAGCGCCACGCTCGAGGACTCGGTTCCCCTCACCACGCGGATCGAAACGGTGCTCCGCGGGTTCCCGGAGGTGCGAACGGTGTTCTGCAAGACGGGCCGGCCGGAGATCGCCAACGACATCATGGGCGTGCAGCAGACCGACGTATGGGTGATGCTCGCGCCGCGGGCGACCTGGCCCCGCGACATCCACCGCGACGAGCTCGTGCAGCGGATGTCGGCCGCCCTGACGGCGGCCGTGCCGGGGGCCAACTTCGGTTTCAGCCAGCCGATCGAGATGCGGGTGGACGAGCTCGTGGCGGGAGTGAAGGCCGACGTCGCGGTGCTCGTCTACGGCGACGACCTCGTCACGCTGGGTGCTCTCGGCCAAAGGATCGAGGGGGTGCTGCGGGGGATTCCGGGTGCCGCCGACGTGCGGGCCGACTGGCAGGCCGACGTCCCCACCCTGCGGATCGACGCCCGGCAGGATCAGCTCGCCCGCCACGGCATCGACGGCGTGGAGGTGATGCGCACGGTGTCGGCGATGGGGGGCATCCAGACCGGGGTGGTGTACGAGGGCCGGCCCCGGTTTCCGCTGATGGTCAAGTTTCCCGACGCATGGCGAGAGAACGAGGAACTCGTGTCGCAGATCCCGGTCGCGACCACCGGCGGGCGGCCGGTGCCGCTCGGGGAGCTCGCCGACATCCGCGTGGAGGAGAGCCCGCCGTCGATCGAGCACGAGGATTCGCGCAGGCGCACGTTCGTGTCGGCAAACGTTCGCGGCCGCGACGTGGCGAGCTTCGTGCAGGAGGCGCAGGCCCGCATCGCGCGGGAGGTGCGTCTCCCGACGGGCTACGCGATCGGCTGGGGCGGCGACTTCGAGAACCTGCTCTCCGCGAGCCGCCGGCTCGCGCTCATCACGCCGATGGTCCTCGGGCTGATCGCGCTCCTGCTCTACACGAGCTTCCGGTCGTTCCGCCTCGCGGCGCTCATCTTCTTCGCGGTGCCGGTGGCGGCGTCGGGCGGGATTGCTGCGCTGGCGGTGCGTGACATGCCCTTCTCGATCGCCGCCGGAGTGGGCTTCGTGGCGCTCTTCGGCGTGGCGGTGCTCAACGGCCTCGTGTGGGTCTCGGGGGCCGAGCACGCGAGGCAGGGCGGCCTCTCGGCCCGCGAGGCGGCGGTGGCCACGGCCGACGTGCGGATCCGTCCGGTCCTCATGACGGCGCTCGTGGCGAGCCTCGGCTTCCTGCCGATGGCCCTCGCGACGACCGCCGGAGCGGAGATCCAGCGGCCACTGGCGACCGTCGTCATCGGGGGTATCGTCACATCGACGCTGCTGACGGCGTTCGTCGTGCCGGCGATCTACCCTTGGTTCGCCCCACGTTCCCGCCCGGAACTCTCCCACCCGCCGGAGGCCGCACCATCATGACCATCGGGGAGTTCCAAACTCTGATCCGCGAGATGTACCACGACAAGGATGCCGCACGGGGCGTCGAGGGCACCTTCCTCTGGCTCACCGAGGAGATCGGCGAGTTGGCGACGGCCCTGCGCACGCACGTCTCGGGTTCCGCGAGCGCAGGGACGAAGCGGGAACTGGCGCTAGAATTCGCCGACGTGCTCGCCTGGCTGGCGACGATCGCCAACGTGGTCGATGTCGATCTCGAGGCGGCGATCGCCGCGAAGTACGGCGCCGGCTGTCCGGGCTGCGGCCAGCGTGCCTGCAACTGTCCCAACTCGGAGAAGCCCTGATGCGCCCCCTCGGCCGAGTGGTCGGCGGCAGCCTGCTGGCGATCCTGCTCGCGGCCGCACGCGCCGTCTCGCAGGACGTCACGGTCGGGTTCGGCGGCGTCCACCGCACCGGGGCGTGGACGCCCGTGGTCATCTCCGTGCCCGTTGCCAACGATCCTCTCGACGGGGAATGGTACGTGCGGGTGCAGGATCCCGACGGCCAGTGGGTGCGGTCTCCGGCGCCGACCACGACCTCCGGGACCGCTGCGCGGCGACTGCGGTTTCGCGTGCGGTTCGGGCGGCCCGAGGCCGGAATCGAAGTGGAGCAGCCAGCGGCCAGCGCGGTCGATCGGCAGTCATTCGCGGTGCCGCCGGCACAGCCGGCAGGCGAACCGACGATCCTCGTGATCGGCGATCTCGACCCGGCGGAGCGGGCGGCACGGCTGATGGCGAGGGAGGACGGTGTTCGACCGCGGGTGATCCGCTGCGCGTGCCCGCGCGAACTCGCCGCCGGGGCACGCGGCATGACGGCCCGCGACCTCGACGGAGTCGACGTGATCGTGGCCTGCGGCGACGCGCTGGCCGACGGTGACGACGACGTGTCTCAAGACGCGCTCGCCGCGATCGACGGCTGGGTGCGGCAGGGAGGCACCCTCGTCTATATCGCCGGGGAGTCGGCCGCGCGCGGGGCAGGGCCCGCAACATGGCTGCCGGGGCCGCCGGGCGCTCCGGGGCGGGTCGAACGGCTGGTGCCGCTGCGGCGATCCGCGGCGATCGAAGCCTTCGGCCGGGCCGCACGGCCGCTCGACAAGGCGGCTCTCTCGGGCCTGCAGGCACCGGTGCTGGCCGACGCCGCGCGACTCGACGGCACCATCCTGGCCTTCGAGGGGCGTGCGGCTGCCGACCTGCCGCTGGTGGTCCGCAGCGTGCGCGGGTTCGGCACGATCACCTGGCTGGGCCTCGACCTCGACCGGCCCGCGTTTCGTTCCTGGCCCGGCACCGAGACGCTGCTCGTCGAATTGATCGGTGGCCGGGCGGTACAGGCCGAGGCGGGCAGGGGAGCGGACGCGAACCGGAGCGTGGTCGATCTCGCCGGGCAACTGCGCGCCGCGATCGACCGCTTTCCCGGTGTCGCCGCCGTGCCATTCGAGGTCATCGCGGCGCTCGGGATGCTCTACGTGGCGTGCCTGTATCCGCTCGACTGGTGGTTGACGTCCCGGGGTGGAGATCGGGCCGCGATGGCGTGGATTTCCCTGCCCGTGATCGTCGCCTCCTTCAGCGGACTGGCGTGGATCGCCGGGCGACACTGGAAGGGCGATGCCTGGCGGAGTTCGGCGGCCGGGATCGTCGACGTCGATGTCGTCACCGGCTCGGTGCGGGGACGATCCTGGGCCGGTGCGTGGGCGCCGGAGAATGCCACGCTCGACGCCAGCGTTATGCCAGATGGCCTCGCCGCGGGCACTGCCGATGCCGCCGTGTCGTGGTGCGCCGACGCCGGCAGGGGACTGGGAGCGAGCGACGCCGCCGCCGCCCATCCTGCGCTCGGTGCCGCCGACTACGCCTACGCCGACGGGCTCGCGGCGCTCGTGGGTGAGCCGATCGCGGCCGACTCCAGCCGCCTCTTCGAGGCCGACTGGATGGCGACGCTCCCCGCCGCACCGGACGAA
This sequence comes from Planctomycetia bacterium, assembly GCA_009926295.1. GTDB lineage: Bacteria > Planctomycetota > Planctomycetia > Pirellulales > UBA1268 > RGVT01. The sequence continues at coordinate 4,947 of RFPF01000058.1, read as the reverse complement.
GCTCCGATCGTCGCGAAGCTCGACCGCGATGCCCAGGCTGCCCTCCGCGGTTCCATCGAAAGCAGGCTGCCGTTTCCGCTGGAGGCGTGCGTGCTCGCCCATGCGGGCTGGCTCTACGACGTGGGCCGACTCGCACCAGGAGACCGTTTCGACCCCGGGGCCGGCCGCGGGCCGCGGTCCCTGGCGAGCGCCCTGACTCACCGCGCGGCAGCGCGGGAACGCGATGTCGCGGAGAGATGGGACTCCTCCTCGACCGACGTGGCGCGCATCCTGGAGGTCGCCGGCTTCCACCGGGCGGCGGGAGGCGTCGCCTACACCGGTCTCGAGCCCGGCCGTCTCCGTCGACTCGACCTGTCACCCGTGCTCGACACCGGGCGGGCGGTGCTCGTCGGCAGCGGTCCGCCCGGCACCACCTGGAACATCCGATCCCCCGGCACCGCCGAGGGTCGCACCATCGCCGCCGCGGCCGGAAAGACCGGCATCTGGCGTTTCGTTCTTCCGCTGGAGCCTTAGGCATCCATGATCGAGACGGTCGATCTCACCAAGAAATACGGCGACTTCTTCGCGCTCGAGTCGCTCGACCTCAAGCTCGAGCACGGCGACCTGTTCGGCTTCATCGGCCCCAACGGCGCCGGCAAGACGACGACGATCCGCATCCTCTCGACGCTCCTCGCGCCGACATGGGGCGAGGCGTATGTGTGCGGCCATTCGATCTACACGCACCCCCGCGAGATCCGCCGCGCGATCGGCTACATGCCCGACATCTTCGGCGTCTACGACGACATGCGGGTGATCGAGTATCTGGAGTTCTTCGCTGCCGCTTACCGGATCCAGGGGCCGGAGCGGCGAAGGGTCGCCGAGCGGTCGCTCGAGCTCGTCGATCTGACCGTGAAGCGCGACGAGCTCGTGACGAGCCTTTCCCGCGGCATGACGCAGCGGCTCGGCCTGGCCCGCGTGCTGCTCCACGACCCGCAGGTGCTCCTGCTCGACGAGCCGGCGAGCGGCCTCGACCCGCGGGCCCGGATCGAGATGCGCGGCCTGCTCAAGCGGCTGCAGGGCCTCGGCAAGACGATCCTCGTGTCGAGCCACATCCTTCCGGAGCTCGCCGACATCTGCAATCGCGTGGGCATCATCGAATACGGTCGGCTGCTCGCCTGCGGTAACGTGCAGGATCTGCTCGCCCAGGTACGCGGCCGGCCCGTGATCCGGATCGCGGTGGCCGGGCCTCCGGAGGCCGCTGCGCGGCTGCTCGAAAAGGCCCCCGAGGCATCTGCCGTGGCGGTGCGCGACGGCGAGATCCTCGTGACGCTCGCCGAGGGCGTGCCCGACGCCTCGCCACTCGCTGCGAGGCTCGTGGCCGAGGGCCACAAGCTCCTCTCGATGCGTGAATCGGAGGTGAATCTCGAAACCGCCTTCCTCGAGCTCACGAAAGGCAAGCTCGGCAAGGAGTAGGACAGGCTCAGCCTGTCGAGAGAACACGTAGGACAGGCTTCAGGCTGTCACGTCCGGCAGCACGCACACAGCATAATGTTTTTATTAACGGACCAGGCTACACTATGAGGGTTCTCTGGAATTCCCGCCTCGTCTGCCGCGTGCCCTATGCCTAGCCCCGCGGAAAGCCGCTCCCGCCACCGGGCCGGCCTCAAGCAGATCGCCGAGGAACTCGGCATCTCGATGATGACCGTCTCGCGGGCGCTCAACGGTCGCGGCGATGTCGCCGAAACCACGCGGCTCCGCGTGCTCAAGGCCGCCAAGCGGCTGAAGTATCGCCCGAATCGGCTCGTGCATGCGCTCAAGAGCGGCCGCTCCCGCACTGTCGGCGTGATGGTGTCGCCGTGGCTGTCGTTCAATGCCGCGGTGATCCAAGGCATCCACGACGCACTGGCCGAGCACCACTGCCTGCCGATCCTGCATTTTCACGGGGCGGGGCCGCATGCCAATCGCGACGAAGCCGAACTCGAATACCTCCATCGCCTGCTCGATCAGCGGGTCGATGGAATCATCTTCTGGCCGTCAGATGAGACGGTGTCGCAGATGTATCTCAAGGAGGTGTGGGAACGCGGCGTGCCGCTGGTGGCCGTCGATCGCCAGCTCCCGCTGACCAAGGCCGATTTCAGCGGCACAGACGATGTGGCCGGCGGCCGGCTCGTCGCGGAACATCTCCTCGCCCTCGGTCATCGGCGGCTGGGCCACATCACCGGCGAGCCGTGGGTGTCGACCTACGCCGAGCGCCGGCGGGGCTTCGAGCAAGCCGTCGCGCGGCTGCGGGGCGTCGATCTCTGCAGCGCCGAATGCGTCGATGTGGATTCCGAAGCGGCAGCCCGCGCAATGCTCGCACGCCCCGACCGTCCCACCGCCATCTTCGTGCCCAACGATCGCATGGCGTCGCCGATCTATGCCGTCGCCGAGTCGCTCCGCCTCGCCATCGGCCGTCGAGGAGATGAAGTGGCTTCGCCCCCGGCTGACGACGGTCGATCAGCAACCCTACGAGATCGGGCGGGCCGCCGCAGGGCTGCTCCTCGACCGCATCGAGGGCCGCGTTGCTTCGCCGAAGCCGCGGTCGGCGCGGGTGGTTCCGAAGATCGTGGAGGGTGAGTCGGTGCAGCCGCCGCGGGCCGGCTCTGCCTGATGATCTGACGCGAGCCAGACCAACGCATGCGGATCAAACAAAAACTCCGGCCAGTCTTCAGCAGAGACCGGCTCGTCAACTTGGGCACCGTGGCTCATGTGCAACGCGCGTCGAATCGTGGTGGTTCACGCGCGAGTGCGATCGAGAGCAGCCCGCACATCGTCAGGCAGAGTTGCTGCAAGCTCCGGCCGAGCTTCGACCAACCGGGCGATGTCACCGAGATCCTTGATCGCCTTGCTCGGCCGCCGATCGACTGTCCGCCAGGCTTTGATCTTGCCGGCGAGCGTGTCTTTGAGGGATGCGACCCTGAGCAGAATCCCGTGGACGTCGGCGGGCACTGCCCGATCCGGAAAATCCCGGTAGAAATCCTCCGTGCTCAGTTGCAGGCTCACCTGCGATCGGCCCTTGAAGTTCACCGACCATTCGTGCCGCTCGGGCGCGAATCCGACGCCCTCGAGCGCGGCGATTGCGCGGTCGATTTCAGGGACTGTGACGACGAAATCGACGTCGCGGGTCACCATCGGCTCTGCCGCCCAGTGATTCACCGCGATTCCGCCAATCACGCACCAGTGGAGTTCGGCCCGTTCAAGCGCATCGACCATGCGCATCACATCGTCTGCCCCGCCTGCCGTCTGCCAGTCGTAGAACTGTCGCCCTGTCATGAATGCCCTTCGGGCAGAACGCCCACGCGCACATCACTCTCCCGCGAAGTGTAGCCTCGTGATCAGGCCGAGTGGGAACCATGATAATCAACCGCATGGAAATGAGAGGGCTATCGTGATCCAGCTCATCATGGGGCCGCGGCAGGGCGTCAAGAGCACGGCGGCCACCGACCTCACCCGCTGGGGCTCGTTCATCCTCGCTGTCATCCTGCTCGTCGCGGCCGCGACGGTGCCCGCGGCGGAATACCACGTGGCGCCCGACGGCAACGACGCCAATCCCGGCACGCAGGCGCAGCCCTTCGCCACGCTCCAGCGCGGCCACGATGCCGCCGCCCCGGGCGATACCGTCTTCGTGCATGGCGGCACCTACAGGGTGGCCGGCGAACGGGTGGCGGGCGTTGTGCTCAACAAAAGTGGCGAGCCCGGCAACCCCATTCGGTTTTTCGCCTTCGCGGATGAACGGCCGGTCATCGACTGCACAGGGCTCACGAGCCCGGAGCGGCCCGTCGGCGTGAAGGTTTCCGGCAGCTGGGTGCATCTGAAAGGGCTCGAGGTCTGCCATGTGATGGCGTTGCGGGGAACGAGTTATGGCCTGTGGGTGAAGGACGCGAGCCACACCGTGCTCGAGCGGCTGTCGCTGCACGACAACCAGGGCCCGGGGCTCTTCATCGACGGAGGCACCGGCGGCCATCTCGTGCTCAACTGCGATTCCTACAACAACTACGATCCCCATGCGGACACCGGCCCGGGGCAGAACGCCGACGGCTTCGGCTGCCATTACCAGAAGCGCGGCCCGAGCACCGTGTTTCGCGGCTGCCGCGCCTGGTGGAACTCCGACGACGGCTACGACTGGTTCAAGCAGGAAGTGCCGGTGATCATCGAGCACTGCTGGGCGATGGGCTCGGGCTACACGCCGGATGGCGCGGGGCTCGCGGCCAGCGGCAACGGGGCCGGCTTCAAGATGGGCAACACGTTCACGGGCGTCCGCCACGTCATCCGGAATTGCGTGTCGATCCGAAACAAGGCTCAGGGTTTCTATGCCAACCACTCCCACGGCGGCAGCGACTGGCTCGGCAACGTCGCCTATGCCAACCGCGGGGCCGCCTTCGACATGCTCTCCGACGTCGTGCTGTCTGGCACCGGCGTCCATCGACTGTGCGACAACATCGCCTTCCCGGCCAAGATCCGAAACGACGGGGCGGCCGATATGCAGCACAACTCCTGGAACCTGGGGATCACATTCACCGCCGCCGACTTGGAGAGCCTCTCGGATGAACGATTTCTGGCGCCGCGCATGCCCGACGGCGGCCTACCCGACCTCGATCTTCCCACGCTCCCCCGCGCAGGCGACGCCCTCATCGATCGGTTTGGCAGCCTTGCGGCAACGGTCGGCTCCGCGAATCGCGACAAGGTCGAACTGGTCTCGGGTCCCGACCGTGTCGCGATGCTCAACGACGCCTCCCCGGGGCGGCGGTGGCGGGCGTGGCTCGGCGGCGTATCGTTCACGATCACGATCCAGGCCGACACCGGCCTTGAGGTGGAGCAGGTTGTCGAACCGATCGAGCGGATACCGCCGTGCTGCTCCACGAATGTGGCCACGTGCTCGAGCAGCGCTACCGCACGGCTCATGCCCGTGTGCTCGACGACTGGGAGCGA
>RFPF01000057.1 GCA_009926295.1 Planctomycetia bacterium | reverse complement strand
GACTTATACTTCACGCGTCGCCGCCGTGCCGAATAATTTCCACCCCGCCCGAGACGAACGCCGTGCTCTGGATCGCCTGGAAGATGCTGATCGGCAACCGGGCCAAGTACCTCGGGATCGTGTTCGGGGTCGTGTTCGCGGCGCTCCTGATCGCCCAGCAGTCGTCGATCTTCTGCGGCCTGATGCTGCTCACCATCAGCCAGATCCGCGACACCCAGGGGCCCGACATCTGGGTCATGGACAAGAACGTCCAATACGTGGACGACATCAAGCCGCTCTCCGACACGGAACTTTTCCGGGTCAAGGGCGTGCCTGGGGTCGAGTGGGCGGTGCGGTTCTACAAGGGGATCGTCCGCGCCCGGCTGCAGGAGGGCGCCTACGAGCAGATGATCCTCCTCGGCATCGACGACGACACGCTCGTCGGGGCTCCGGAGGGAGTGTTCATGGGCTCGGTCGCCGACCTGCGCAACCCCGACGCCGTGATCATCGACGAGGTCGGGTACAAGCGGGTCTGGCCGGGACAGCCGCTGCGGCTCGGCCGCGTGTTCGAAATGAACGACCGCCGGGCCGTGGTCGTCGGGATCACGAAGGCGAGCAAGACGTTCCAGAGCTTTCCGATCGTGTACACGCGCTACGGCCAGGCCGTGCAGTACGCCCCCCGCGAGCGAAAGGTGCTCTCGTTCATCCTCGCGGAGAGTGCCGGGGGCCTGCCCGCCGCCGAGGTCTGTCGGCGGATCGAGGAGCGCACCGGGCTCCAGGCGCTCACGCAGCGGCAGTTCGTCTCGAAGACCCTGCGCTACTACCTCACGAAGACGGGGATCCCGATCAACTTCGGCATCACCGTCCTGCTCGGCTTCCTCGTCGGCACGGCGATCGCCGGCCAGACCTTCTACCTGTTCACCGTGGAGAACATCCGCCAGTTCGGCGCGCTCAAGGCGATGGGGACGAGCAACTGGACGATCCTCGCCATGGTTCTGTCGCAGGCGCTGCAGGTGGGGGTGGTGGGCTACGGCGTGGGCGTGGGGCTCGCCGCCCTGTTCGGCGTGTTCACCAAGGGCCTCGGCCGGCTGTCGTTCTACATGCCGTGGGAGGTGCTCGCGATGACCGGGGCAGCGGTGCTCGTGATCGTGCTCCTCGCGAGCCTGCTCTCAATCCGCAAGGTGCTCGTGGTCGATCCCGCCATCGTGTTCCGAGGATGACATGACGCCAGCCGGGGGGCTCGCCGTGCACTGCCGCGGCGTCACGAAAGACTTCGGCACGGGCGACTCGCTCACGCGGGCCCTGCGGGGAGTCGATCTCGACGTGCCGTACGGCGAACTGCTGATGCTCGTGGGGCCGAGCGGCTGCGGGAAGACGACGCTCGTGTCGATCGTCGCCGGCACGCTCGAGCCGACGGCGGGCGTCGTCACCGTGCTCGGGCATGACCTGGCGGCGATGTCGAACGGCCGCAAGGTGCGGTTCCGACGCGACAACGTGGGCTTCGTGTTCCAGTCGTACAACCTGCTGCCGGCACTGACGGCCGCGGAGAACGCGGCGGTGCCGCTGTTGATCGCCGGTTGGCGGCGGGCCGCGGCCGTGGAGGCCGCGAGCGAGGTGCTCGATCAGCTCGGGCTCGGCGACCGGCTCACGAACCTCCCGAGCGAGCTCTCCGGCGGTCAGCAGCAACGGGTGGCGATCGCGAGGGCGCTCGTCCACGAGCCGCGACTGCTGGTCTGCGACGAGCCCACGAGCGCGCTCGACGCGGAGAACGGCCGGATCACGATGGAGCTCATCCAGCGGATCGCCGTCCAGCCCAACCGCGCCGTGATCGTCGTCACGCACGACGCACGGGTCTACTCCTTCGCCGACCGGATCGCCGCGATGGAGGACGGACGGATTGATTCGGTCACGTCGGCAGGCGAGGTTGGCCGGCCGGCGAACCCCGCGTAGGATACGCAGCATGGCGACAGCCCTGCCCGACTCGGCGCGTTCCACGCCGCGGCGATTGACTCGCCGGCGGACGTTCGGCGACGTGGTGACGCAGTTCTTCCTTCCGCTTCTGGCCCTCGGCCTGCTCGCCTTCGCGGGATGGTTCGTCTGGAAGAACCGGGTGGTGATCCGCCAGCCGTCGCCTCCGATCGCACCGGCCACGAATCCGTTTTCCGACGCCGTCGCGGCCGCGGGCGTGGTCGAGGCCCAAACCGAGAACATCGCCGTGGGTTCCGCGACGCCCGGCGTGGTCGTCGAGGTGCTCGTCACGGTGGGCCAGCAGGTCGAGCCCGGCACGCCGCTGTTTCGCCTCGACGACAGGCAACTGCGCGCCGACCTCGCGGTGAAACGGGCTGCGGTGTCCCAGACGAAGAGCGACCTGATGCGGCTCGAAGCGGAGCCGCGTCCGGAGAAACTTCCAGTGCTGGTCGCACAGGTCAACGAGGCCCGGGCGGCCGTCGCGCGGGAGGCCGATGCTCTGAAGCGGTCTGAAGACACGTTCGCCCGCAAGGTCACCACCGAGCAGGATGTGATCGCACGGCGGGAGACCTTTGCCGCCGCCCAGGCGGCCCTCGAGAAGACACAGGCCGATCTTGCCCTGCTCAAGGCGGGCTCGTGGGAATACGACCTCGACGTGTCGCGGGCCGGCGTGGCCAAGGCCGAGGCCGAGGTGGCCAGGATCGAGACCGACCTCGACCGTCTCGTCGTCCGATCGCTCGTGGCGGGCCGCGTGCTCCAGGTGAACGTGCGGCCTGGCGAGTTCGTCGGCACTCCTCCGGGCCAGGCGCTCGTGATGCTCGGCAACATCGAGCGGCTTCACGTGCGGGTCGACATCGACGAGTTCGACATTCCGCGGTTCGATCCTGGGGCCGCGGCATCCGCAGTGCCGCGCGGCAGCCTCCAGGAACGCTATCCGCTGAAATTCGTCCGCATCGAGCCGTTCGTCGTGCCCAAGAAGTCGCTCACCGGCGACAACACCGAGCGGGTCGACACGAGGGTGCTCCAGGTGATCTACGAGTGCGATCCGGACGGTCGGCCACCGCTCTTCGTGGGCCAGCAGGTCGAGGTCTTCATCACCGCCGCGGCGGGGTGATTCGGCCTGCCCAGGGAAGAAGCGGGGCCCACCCGCGGCCCACGGCGCGAATTCTCCGCGATTTTCGGCCTGAAACGTGGCTTGCCTGCAGCGCCCGGGGGTGGGACAGTCTCCCCCCATGCCCTGGATCCGTCCCAGACCATTCGACGCGGAGCGGCGGCGCAGCATCGGCGCGAGCGCGCGCCGACTGCTCGCGGCCGTCGCCCTCGGCTGCCTCGTCGGCGTCGGCCGCGCCGAGCCGGTGCCGCTGCCGGCCGTGGGAGACGCCGGGCCGCCCGCGCGACCGATTCCCGCCGGTGCCGGGGGCATGTTCCTCCAGAGCGATGACGGCCCCACGCTGTGGCGGCAGACCGTCGCGACCGTGGCGGCCGACTGGCCGATCGTCCGCACCGTCGAGCCCGACTTCTCGGCCACGCCGCCCCGCGAGGGTCTGCTCGTGTCGGCCTGGGTCGAGCCTCCGGCGGCGCGGCCGGCCCCCGGAGCGCTGCCCCTGTCGGCACAAGCCTGGCCTCCCCAGCGGCAGCGGGTCGTGGTCCGCGTCGTGCCCTCGGCCCACGGCGCCTGGGTCGAGGCCGTCGTCGAAACCCAGTCGATCGCGGAACGAGCCGCCGAGAAAGATCCAGGAGGCGTCTCGCTGACGGGCGGCTGGCAGACCGAAGACACGCCGGACGGTCGCGAGAACATCACGACGATGCTCGCGGCACGGCTCGCCCCGACAGGCGATCCGGTCTACTCCCTTCCGCCCCTCGACGGCGAGGAACTCCTCGCGCCGGCGAACGAGCCGCCGTGGGCGCACAGCAGGCACCCGCGGGCTGCACGCTTCGGCTACAAGGTTCTCGAGGACTATCGCAACTTCTACTCGTGCGAGGGCCTCGTGTGCCTCACCGCGGCCTTCGGCGCCGGGGCTCTCATGGCCAACACGGGCTTCGACACGACCATGCAGTCCGCATGGCAGCAGAGCGTGAAGCCCACCGACCTCGGCACGTTTTTCACCAACTGCAAGCCGATCGGGGAGGGAAAGTACGCCCTGCCGATCTTCGGTGCGGCCGCGCTCACGGGGCTCGTCTTCGAGGGCCGCCCCGGCGGCGATATCGTCGGGGAATGGGGCTCGCGGTCGCTGCGGATGTTCATCGTCGGGGCCCCTCCGGTGTACGTGCTGCAGTTGGCAACGGGCGCATCTCGGCCGATCGACAACAGTTCGGCGGGGAGCCAGTGGAAGCCGTTCACCGACGACAACGGCGTCAGCGGCCACGCGTTCGTCGGCGCGATCCCATTTCTCGCCGCCGCCGACATGGTCGAGAGCCCGGTCGCGAAGGGAGCGCTCTACGTGTGCTCCACGTTCGTGGGCTTCTCCCGCATGACGACCGATTCCCACTTCCCCTCGCAGGTCTTCCTCGGCTGGTACCTGGCATGGGCGAGTTCGCGGGCCGTCAGCGCGACGGAGATGCACTTTGCGGGGATGGAGGTGCGGGTCGTGCCACTGCCCATGGCCGACCTCGGCGGACTCGCGGTCGAGGGCCGCTGGTGAACCAGCGGGTCGAACCGGCACGCGTCGATGCCCCGTGCTCCCCGGGCGGAGCCGGCGTCCGCGACTTTTCGATTTCCAGGACTCCGAAGTAGGGGTCGGGATACTGCCAGTCGTTCTGGCCGCGGCACGTGTCGCCACCGATCAGGCCGGTCAGCAAGAGCGCCACGGCGAACGCACCCACGCGGCGGCCCGGCATGGGACCCCTCCTCAGCCGAGCATCACCACGGCGATCGCCACGATGGCCGCACCCACGCCCACCGGCAGGGCGACGAAGGCTCGCGAGGAGACCGACTCATGGAGCAGCAACAGGTCTCGCTCCGTCTCCGGAACCTGGAGCAGGTGCTCCAGGTCGCCGAGCGTGATGGGAGCGGCGAGCATGGCATCCGCACCGGCTGCCGCGGCTTCGCGATTCGTATCGTTCCACCGTGACGAGCCGACGTCGGCCGTTTCAACGATCGCCCGCCGTGCCCGCCCGGTGCGCGTGCCCAGCAATTCCACGAAGTCGGCACCCGACATGTCGTCGAGTTCCGCCGCGATGAGCCAGACGTCGACGTGCATCCGGCGGGTCAACTTGATGGCGTCGGCCGCACTCGACCGCATGTGCAGCTGCAGCCGACCCTGCCGCGCGGCGGAGGCGAGGCTCGCGTAGCGGTCAAAACAGGGGTCCACGACGACCACGCTCGGAATGGCGTCGATCCCATCGTCGGCAGCCGCACGCCAGGGGGCGGAAAATGCTTCAGGACTCATGCCCGATCCTCCTCTACTTTGTGTGTCGCTCCCGAACGGCACCCGGGCGAACCCGATTGGGCGCCGGTCTACCCCCGTCCACCCGCTTCCGCACCGATGCGATCCCGCGTCGCCCGGATCACGTCGACCGTGATCGGCCGCACGAGGTATCCGGCGATGCCGGATACCAGGGCCCGCTGCTCGTCCTCGATGCGATACTCCTCGGCGACCATGAAAATCGCCGAGCGGGCCCCTTCGCCCAGCCTGGCGAGGGAGATCCTCGCGCCCGACCGCATCGGGTCGACGTCGCCGTGGACCACGTGCATCGACAGCATCTCGAGCAGGTCGAAACCACTCATGTCCGACAGCTCGGTGCTCACGAGCCAGACGTCGGCCCGAAACCGCCTCGCCATGCGGACAGCCGACCGGCCGTCGCTGCAGAAGTGAACCCCCACCTCGCCCGCCCGCGCGGCCTGCACGAAATCCGGGTAGCGGTCGCAGGCCGGGTCCACGATCACGATCTCGTTGATGCCGAGCGACCGCAGCGACGGGATCGGCCCCCGCTTGCGATCACTCGCCTGCTCGATGCCCGTCGACGGTTCGATGTCTTGCATGGCTGGCTCCTGGTTCACGATTCGACTCGCGGTTTCGGAATGGTTCTGTTCGTTATTTCGCACCGACGGGACGTCCCGTCATCACCACGGGCGAGCGGACCGATTGCCCGCCCACCAGATCTCCGACGAGCAGCGGAAAGGCGAGCTTCGACACTCCCAGCCACTCCTGAGCCGGCCCCTTGCCACGCACCGGGCGGATCGACTCAGGCGAGACCATCGCCCGGCGGAACATCGCTTGCGGCCGAGATTCCTCGACCCGCCGCTCGGGCAGTGACGCCCAACCAGCGGCGGAATCGACTTCACCCATCGGATCCTCCACCCTCGCTGTCAGCAGCATCGCGGACTCCGCCAGTCCGGAGGTCGTCTCCGCCTTCGAATCCTGCAGAACCCCGAAGGCGAGTCCGAGAATCGCGAACAACGACAGGAACGCGGTCACGGCGAACGACGAAAAGGCGTCGTTGCCACGCGACAGGAACTCGAAACGCATCGGCGACATGAAAATTCCCCTCTCCATCGGGACACGCATCCGTCCTCATACGGGACGGATGTTTTCAAACCCGTCAAACGAGCGACATGATCGAAAGGAACAGCGCGATCGGCAGGGCGCACAGCAGCATGTCGGCCTGCGTGAGCGACCAGCGGCCCGCGGCCACGGCCGAGTGGCGGGAAGGGGCAATGTTCATGAGCGGACTCCTTGAAGATCTGAAAGCCACCATCCAACGCGGGGCAGTCGCCGTCGCGTGCCGCGGTCGCCGGAGCGAGCCGCAACGCTCGCCTGAGAAATGCATACCTCGTGCCAAACGCCACGGCGGCCTCGATGGGCCGTGGAAATCAGGCGGCTTGTCGCGATTTACCGGCTTATCGCTGCAGGAAAAATTTTCGGCGCAATCCGCGCAGCCTGCGCGAACCTGCTGGAAACGATCCGGGGGGTGGGGCGATTCGCCCCACCCCCCGGTCGCCCGTGACCATCGCGCTGGGGCGGAACGCTCCAGCGCGGCGAGTTACGCCCCGAACTTGCCGAACCGCCCGGCGTGTGCCATCGCCAGCAGCATCAGGTGCTTGGCGGGAAACAGGCCGAAGCCTCCCCGCAGGCACTCGCGTTCGGAAAACGCCGCCAATCCGTCGGGCCGACACGTGTCGGCCGCGAGCAGCGTCGGCACCGGGTGCCACGAGTGGCTCTTCAATCGGCTCGGCGTGGAGTGGTCGCCCGTCACGATGAGCACGTCCGGCCGCAGGGCCTCGATCCGCGGCAGGGCCCGATCGAGCTCCTCGATCCGCCGGACCTTCTCGGCGAAGTTCCCGTCTTCGCCCGTGGAATCGGTGTATTTGAAGTGCAGGAAGAAGAAGTCGTAGTCCTGCCAGTGGCGGGCAAGCTCGGCGATCTGCTCGTCGAGCGACTGGGCGTTCCCGACGAGCGTCATCCCCGCCAGCCGGGCCAACCCCTTGTACATCGGGTAGACCGCGATCGCGGCCGCCCGGAGGCCGTACAGGTCGGCGTAACTCGGCAGGGCCGGCTTGGCCGCGAACCCCCGCAGCACCATGCCGTTGGCCTTCGATTCATTGGCCAGGATCGCGCGGGCCTGGCGAACGAACTCCGCCGCCACGTCGGCGGTGCGGCGGGCGGCATCGGTGAGCGGCGCCGGGGCGAGCGGGGCGACGCCGACCGCCTGGGGATCGGTGTCGGCCACCGCGCCGTCGAGGCCATGGCCGCGAAACACGACGACGAACCGGTGTTCCTTGACCGGCTTCACGAACGTCTCGACGCCGGGGATTTTGATCGCCTGCAGCCTCTCGACGACCTTGAAACTCTCGTCCGACGCGATCCGGCCGGCCCGGCGGTCGGCGATCAGGCCCACCGCGTCGAGCGTGCAGAAGTTTCCGCGGGCGGCGACGTCCTGCGGCCCGAGTTCGAACCCGATCCCGGTGGCCTCGAGCGCACCGCGACCGATCTTGAACTCGAGGGGATCGTAGCCGAACAGCCCCAGATGGCCGGGCCCCGAGCCCGGCGTGATCCCGGGCAGCACGGGGATGCTCGACCCGCTCGTTCCCCGGCTCGCCAGCCGATCGAGGTTCGGCGTGGAGGCGGTCTCGAGCTCGGTCCGGCCGCCCGGCTCCAGCGGCAGGCCGCCGAGGCCGTCGGCGACGAGCATCACAATCTTCGTTTCCGCCTTTTCGGCGAGTTCACGGACGAGTTCGAGTTGGTTCACGGGGTGGCTCCTTCGGGGCTTCTTCGGGGCTTGTCTTCGGATCAGCCGGTGTTTGCCGACGTCCGACGCGATCGGCTACAGTTCGGCCGCCCTTCTATACCGTGAGCCCCCCCGCGACAACAGCCGGTTCATCACCATGAGCGTCGTCCGCCCACAGCCCCCCGATGATCCCATTCGCTACGATCCGACCGCCGTGTTCGCGACCGGTGCCTTCTCGGCTGCCGACGTCGCGGCGATCGCCCCGCGTCTCGAGCAGGCCCGAGCCGAGGCGCTCGCCGACGTGGAGCGGTTCACGAGCGGCGCCGGACGCGGCGGCGAGCCGCTCGACCCGGCCTTCATCGACCTGCCCGACCGGCTGCTCACGGCGTACCACTCCGACCGGCCGACGAGCGAACTGTTCGCCATCCTGCAAGCGGCCCGGCGGATCCGCGAGGCCGTCGACCGCGTCATCGTGCTCGGCATCGGCGGCTCCTACATGGGGACTCGGGCCCTGTTCGAAGCCTGCTGCCATCCCTTCCACAACGATCTGCCGCGCGGCGAGCGCGGCGGCCGACCGCGGCTCTCGTTCGAGGGCTTCAACATCGACAACGACTCGGCACAGGGGCTGCTCGACGTCGTCGCGCCCGGCGGCAGGCCCCGGAGCGACGACCTGCTCGATCGCTGGGCACTGCTCGTCGTCAGCAAGAGCGGTGGCACGCTCGAGACGGCCGTCGCCACACGGCTCTTCCTCCACGCGCTGCTCGACGCGGTCGGCGGCGATCGCGACAGCCTCGCCCGGCACGTGATCCCGATCACCGGCAAAACGGGCCGGCTCGCCGACCTGGCCCGCGCCATCGGCTGCCGCGACGTGTTCGACATCCCAGACGGCGTCGGCGGGCGGTTTTCCGTGTTCACGGCCGTCGGCCTCCTGCCGGCGGCGATCGTGGGCATCGACGTCGTGCGGCTGCTCGAAGGAGCCGCCGCGATGAACCGCCGGTTCCGCGAGGCGCCGGTGGCCGACAACCCGGTGCTCGAGTTCGTCGGCGTCTCGCATCTCGCGGAGGAACGGACGGAAGCGACGATCCGCGTGCTCTCGAGCTGGAGCAACCGCCTCGAGGCGGTGGGGCTGTGGTACGACCAGCTGCTCTCCGAAAGCCTCGGCAAGGCCGAGCGGGGGGCCACGCCGCTCACGACGGTGACCACCCGCGACCTCCACTCGCGCGGCCAGCAGCACCAGGAGGGGCGGCGCGACAAACTGATCACGAACCTGCTCGTCGGGGAGCCGCGCCGCGACCCGCTCACGCTGCCGTCCCTCGGGGCGTTCGGCGGCAACGAGGACAAACTCGACGACCTCGTCGGCCGGTCCTGGCCCGACATGCTCGCCGCCGCCGCCGCGGGCACGAACGAGGCCTATGCCCGGGATCGCAGGCCGACGGCCGACATCATCCTGCCGCGGATCGACGAGCACACCGTCGGCCAGTTGCTCCAGATGCTGATGCTCGCCACGGTCGTCGAGGGCCGGCTCGTCGGCACGAACCCCTACGGCCAGCCTGGCGTCGAGGCGTACAAGTCGTTGATGATGAAGCGGCTCCGGCCGTGGCCGTGATGGTCGCGCGTCGTTGCAGCGGACCTGCGGCTGCTGAACGCCGGTGCCCGGGACGCTTCGGCGAGGCGGCGATCAAGAGATGGACTTCCATACTTGAGACCGGGAGGCGAGGGGTTGCCCCTGCCGTTGAGCCGGCTTGACCGACCAGCGGAGCCATGGATGGCGCAGCGCCAGTCGGTCGGAGTGAACGCAGCCCGGAGGGCGAAGTGAACGTCCGGCGAAACGGTACGGGGCAACCGCGAGCCGTTTTCATGTGTCGAGGAAGAGACAGCCTGAAGCCTGTTCCACAACCCGCGGATGGGGGCGGGTAAAATGCCCCCCGGGCCGTTGCCCTGTCCGATCTTCGTCTGAAAAGGTACCTCATGCCCGTCACGCTCACCTGGACCGGCCACGCGACCTGGCTCATCGACACTGGCGCCGGCACGCTGCTCGTCGATCCCTTCTTCGACGAGTGTCCGACCGCGTCGATGCGGGCGGAGGACGTGGCATGCGATGCGATCCTCGTCACGCATGCCCACTTCGACCACGTGGCCGACGCGGTCGCGATCGCAACACGGACCGGTGCGACCGTGTTTTGCAACTACGAGATCGCGCAGTGGCTGGGACGGCACGGCGTCGCGAAGACGCACGCCATGAACCTGGGCGGCCGCGTGGCGGTGCCCGGTGGCCATGCGAAGATGGAACTCGCCCACCACTCGTCGAGCTTCGTCGACGGCGCTTACGGCGGCAGTCCCTCGGGGTGGCTCCTCGACGTGGGCGGGAAGCGGATCTACGTGGCGGGCGACACGTCGGTGTTCCTCGACATGGAGCGGATCGGGCGGCCTGATCGCGGCGGCCGTGGGCTGGACGCGGCGATCCTGCCGATCGGCGACCTGTTCACGATGGGGCCGGAAGATTCCCTCGAGGCGCTGCGGATGCTCCGGGCCAAGCTCGCGCTGCCGAGCCACTACGGCACCTGGCCACCGATCGAGCAGGATGCCGCGGAGTGGGCCAGGGCGGTGAAGGCCGCGGGGCTCGCCGACGCCAGGGTGCTCGCGCCGGGCGAGTCAGTCGTCGTGCCGTGACGGCAGTTCGACCGGGCGAACCGGGGGCACCCTCACCTCGATCGCGTCGCCGACCACGCGGGCCTGGAACACGTCCACCTTCAACTTCGGGTTGTCGCACCAGGCGCCGTCGGTGATCCGGAATCGCCAGGCGTGCCACGGGCAGGTGACGATGCCGTCGCAGAACGGCCCGGAGGCGAGCGACGCGCCCATGTGCGGGCAGAGGTCGTCGATGGCGGAGTAGGTGGTGCCGTCGAAAAAGACGGCCACGAGCCGGCCGGCGACCTCGAACGTGCGGCCCTCGCCCGCCGGGATGTCGCCCGCCTTCGCCACGGCCACGAATGGGATGTCGTCCATGCCTTGGGTGTACCATAGGCGGGATGGCCGACGCACGAGAAGCTTCCCCCCGGCCGATCCGCCTCCTCGTCCTCGACGTGGACGGCACCGTCTGCGACAGCCGCCACGGCGTGCCCACCGCGACGGTCGAGGCGATCGCCGGCGTCCAGGCGGCCGGCATCCGCGTGCTCCTCGCCACCGGCCGCCGGTATCGCGACACGCTGCCCGTGGCCGCGACGCTCGGCGTGGAGGGCCCGCTCGTCACGGCATCGGGAGCGCTCGTGAAGGATTCGCGCAACCACGCCACGCTCGCCCGGGCCGCGTTCGACGCCGACGTGCTCGCCGGAACGCTCCGCATGATCGTGGATCGGGGCCACGAGCCGATCGTCTACACCGACAGCTTCGCCGTCGGATTCGACTTCCACTGCCGGGGCCTGCCGGCGGAGTCCTCGCCCCGACGCGGCGTCGACGAATACCTCGAGCGCAATCGCGGCCTGGCGGCCGTTCAGCCCGACCTCGACCGCGCTCCACCGCCCGACGTTTTCGCGGGCTTCGCCATGGGCTCGCAGGAGGCGATGCTCGATCTCGAGGAGGCGCTGCACGCGGCCTGGCCCGGGCGGCTTTCGCTCCACACCATCCGCAGCCCCCGCTACCGCGACTGGATGTGCGAGATCGCACCGTTCGGGGTGACGAAGTGGTCGGGCGTCGGCACGATCGCCGCTCGGCTGGGGATCGAGCCCGATGAAATCTGTGCGGTCGGCGACGACGTCAACGACCTGCCGATGATCCGCGCCGCCGGCCTCGGCATCGCCATGGGCAACGCGACCGCCGAGGTCCGGGCCGCGGCCGACCTGATCGTCGCCACCCACGACGACGGCGGCCTCGTGGAGGTGGCGAACCTGCTGCTCGCCGGGCTTGCCCAGCCTGCGCCATCCCCAGGCTCCAACGCGGGTTGAAGCGACCGCCCGCGTTCCCTATACGTCACGGTGGCTTCCCGCCGCACGGTGCCGGGGCCGCCGCCCCCGGTTCGCGACAGCCAGCTCGCATGGATCTCAAACTCCACCGACCGCACGGCTGCTGCCACATCTCCGGCCGGGCGTTCGCGCCGGGCGAACCGTTTTATTCCGCGCTCGTGAGGTCACGGTCCGGACCCGAGCGCATCGACTGCGCGAGCGAGTGCTGGCAGGGCCCGCCGGATTCGACGCTGGCGTGGTGGCGGTCGCTCTATCCGTCGGCCCAGAGCGGGGGCCCGGAATTGGCCCCCGTCGACGTCCTGCTCGACGTCCTCGAACAGCTGGAGCAGCAGCCCGCCGATGCCGCGCTGCGGTATCTGTTGGCGCTCGAGCTCCTGCGGCGCCGCGTGCTGCGGATCGTGGACCAGGGAGGGGGCGCCATGCCAGGTGTTTCCGCCGACACGCTCCACCTCGCCTGCCGGCGACGCGACGTCGTGTACGCCGTGGCCGTCACTCCGCCCGCGGCCGACGCGGCCGGGCCGCTGCAAGACCGGCTCACCTCGCTCCTGTGGTCGGGAGGTGCCGCATGAGGCATCGCACGGCGGCCACGTTCGCCGCGGTGGTGATCGCCGTGGCGGCGAGCGGAGCGAGCTGCCCACAGGTGCTCCGCGGCTACCAGGTGGGCACGATGCCGCTGCCGCGCACGCTCCCGCCGCAGGCGACGCTCGACCAGGTGATCGGCGGCGTCCACGACAACACGCAGCGGGTGCGGAGCTACATGGCGCCGCAGGCAGTGCTCGCGGCCCGCGGCGTCCCGAGGCTCTCCGCGCAGGTCGCCTGCGAACCGCCGCGCCGGTTTCGGCTCCGGGCACAGACCTCGGTTACGGGCAGCGAGCTCGACATCGGCAGCAACGACGACCTGTTCTGGCTGTGGATCCGTCGCCACGAGCCTCCCGTGATGCTCTTCTGCCGCCACGACCGCTACGCCCAGTCGTCGGCGCGCAGACTCCTGCCACTGCGGGCCGACTGGATGCCGGAACTGCTCGGACTCGTGACGTTCCGTCCCGAGGACCGGCACGAGGGGCCGTTCCAGCTCCCCGACGGCCGGCTCGAGATCCGGAGCCGCATCGCCGCGCCGGACGGAGAGCTGCTGAAGTCGACGCTTGTCGACGCGACCACGGGCCTCGTGGTGGAGCAGCACCTGTTCACGGCGTCGGGGGAGCGGCTGGCCAGCGTGCGCACGTCGCGGCATCGGGTCGACCCGCCGTCGGGTGCGGCGCTGCCCCGCTTCGTGGAGGTCTCCTGGCCGGCGTCAGGCATCGACTTCCAGCTGGAACTGACGTCGATCACCACGAACACGCCGTCCACGGAACCGGGCCAGCTGTGGCAGATGCCCGCGTACGAGGGCTACGAGCCGGTCGATCTCGCCGATCCCGCGGTCGTGATCGCGCCGCCTGTGGCGGCCGGCGGCGGCTGAAGGCCGCGACCGGCTCCGGACGATCACGGCAGGGAGACGCCGCCGCCCCGCTCCCGCAGTTTCTGGCGCGCCTTCGACAGGGCCGGTCCGATCGAA
The DNA here is from genome assembly GCA_009926295.1 of Planctomycetia bacterium. Classification (GTDB taxonomy): domain Bacteria; phylum Planctomycetota; class Planctomycetia; order Pirellulales; family UBA1268; genus RGVT01. The sequence goes on along the minus strand of RFPF01000057.1, from coordinate 572 downwards.
CCAACGGGCAGGCCGGTCAGTCGGCTGATCTCGCCGTAGCTGCGGGCCTCGAGGTGGTGGAGCCGGATGAGCCGCGCCTCGGCCTCGTCGAGGGTGCTCAGGAGCGCCTCGACCGCCTCGCGGTCTGCGACGGCCGTGACGGCGTCGTGCGGATCGACCGCCTCCACGCGGTCGCCGGCCGCGATCGGCAGCCGACCGCCCTCCCGGCCGAGCGCCCGCACGGCGACCCGGCGGGCGACGACCGTGAGGTAGGTGGGAAGGCTCGAGCGGCCGGCGAACGCCCGCAGCACGGCGGCGTCGTTCCGCAGGATCTCGAGGAGGATCTCCGCGACGAGGTCGTCGCGTTCGCCGGCACGGAGCGCCCGGCGGCGCTGGGAGGCGGTCCGATCGACGACGTGGGCGAAGAGCCCGGCGAAGAGACCCACGAAGTCATCCCAGGCGCCCGGAGCCGAGGCGAGGCAGGCACCGAGGAGTTTCCGGTGCTGCAGGAAGGCCTGCGTGGGCGGGAGGGAGGCGGACACCGACTCGGCGGCCTCCGGCTCGGGGATCGCGGCATTGGTCGCGGACGCGCT
>RFPF01000056.1 GCA_009926295.1 Planctomycetia bacterium | reverse complement strand
AGCGCCACTGCGTGTGCCCCAGTCCGGCGAACGTGAATCCGCCGAGCAGCCACCCCCGCAGCTGCTCGCAGCCCATCCACGCGACTGGTGCGGCCAGCACGAGCGGCCATCGCAGGCGATGCACGAGCCGGCGCGCCGCCCACACGAAGAGCACGACGTAGCAGGCCAGATACGCGGAGAGCGCGAACCAGCCGAGCGAAGTCGCGGGATGTGGCAGCCTGAGCCAGTGGAGGGCGAGCAGCCAGTGGACGAACCCGGCAGCCCAGATCCCGCGCCACGGACGGTCGCCCCGCAGACAAGGCTCCCGCACGAGCATCAGCCACGGCAGCGGCGCGACCCAGGCGAGCAGCCAGAGGTCGGCGGGCGGCTGGACGAGGAACATCGCCACCGCCCCGGCGGCAGCGAGGACGGGAGCGCGCCGCCCCGGGGAGGCGAGGGCCGCCCACGCGCGGCGAATCGGAAGGTTCATCGGGGCCTCGCGGGGGCGGCCGCCGGCTCGAACTCGGCGATCGGCGTGCCCGGGACGACCACTTCGTCCTCGTCGACGAGCTGCTGCACGAGCCGTCCGGTGACGGGAGCCTCCAGATCGACCGTGGCCGCGCCGCAGACCAGTTCCGCGACGCGATCTCCCGCGACGACCTCCGCTCCCTCTGGAACGAGCCACAGCGACAGGGCGATCGCAACACCGGGCATGCCCAGGTCGGGAACGATCAGCCGCGATGCGGGGGAAGACGCGGGTGCCATGCCGCCCGTCACTTCATCTCGCGCAGCCACTGCAGCACCACGCTCCCGACCGCCTCGAGCGATTCTGCGGAGCATTGCTCGAGCGTGTCGTGCGTCGTGTGCCAGTGGGGATAGTCGAAGTCGATCACGTCGCAGGTGGGGATGCGGCCGATCGTCCGCAACGGCACGTGGTCGTCCTCGACCGCGTGCTTCGGCCGCGGGACGAATTGCCGCACCCCCATCCGGGCCGCCACACCCCACACCTCGTCGACGACCGGCCGCGTGTCGGGCCAGCTGGCGCTGTGCTGTTCCTGGAAGATCTCGAGATCCCGGTCGGCGACCATGTCGAGGATCAATCCACAGCGGTAGCGAGGGGTCGGGCCATCCGCCTGCCGGGCGGCGGCATACTGCCGGGCGAAGAAGGTCGAGCCGAGGAAGTACGGATCGCGCGGGGCGAAGACATACTCCTCGGCGTCGAAGAGGACGAAGTCCACGCCCACCTCGCCGGGCAGATCGCGGACGAGGGATGCGAGTTCCATCAGCACGGCGACGCCGCTGGCCCCGTCGTTCACGCCGAGAAACGTCCCCCGTGGATCGACCGGATCGCGATCGGGAAACGGCCGGGTGTCGTAGTGGGCACCGAGGAGCACGCGGTCGCTCCGGCCGGGATGCCACTCGACGACGAGGTTTTCCATGCGCACGGGCTGGCCGGTGCGCCTGTCGCGGATCTGGAACGCCTGCCGGGACACCCTCCCGCCGGCGGCCTGGAAGTGGGCGACGACGATCTCCCGCTGCCGCTCCATGCCCGCCGAGCCGCTCGGCCGTGGGCCGAGCGCGGCGAGCGCGGCGAGGTGCGTGAACGCCCGCGTGCCGGAGAATTCCCCCGGCCCCTCGGCGGCACACGCCGAGCCGATCGCGGCCCCCAGGCATCCCGCCCACGCGACCGCCCGACGGAGCATCTCGACGCGCACTCGCATCGCCGAAGTCTACCGGTTTCCCGGGAAACGGGAATGTCGTACAACGCAGTGAAATCCGCGTCGCTATCGCGGCCGCAGCCTCGCGCCGCCTCGGCGCCCCAGCACGGGTGTCCCGTTGTTTCATCGCAGCCTGCTACCGGTGGCCGTCGCGGTTCTCGTCGCCATCTCCGGCCCGGTGCCGTCCCGTGCCGGCGGCGGCCCCGAGAACGTGTTTCTCGTCGTCAACGCGACGAGCTCCGACAGCCTCGCCGTGGCCAACGCCTACGCCGCCCTGCGCGGAATCCCGCCGATCAACGTGCTCATGCTCCCGTGGCAGGGCGGACGCGACGCGGTGACCATCTCGACCTTTCGCACCGACATCCTGCGTCCGATCCTGCAGGCGATCGACTCGCGCAAGCTGGCGCCGCAGATCGACTACGTCGTCTACTCGGCGGACTTTCCCTGGCGCGTCGACTTCGCCGAGGAACTTCCCCGCGAACTCGCCGGCGTCGACAAGTATCCCTCGGGGTCGCTCACCGGGATGACGACGCTGTTCGCGGCCGTGCAGGCGGGCAGCCCCGCGTATCTCGACAAGTCCAGCAATCGCTACTACCGGCCTCTCGCGGCCGATGGCACGCCCGGGTCCACCGTCGGCTTCCGCGGCTGGTACGGCTGGGGACCGCACGGGGAGCTGATGGAGGCGGGCGGGACCCGCTACCTCCTCGCCGCCGTGCTCGGCGTGACCGACGGCCGCGGCAACACGGTGCCGGAGATCCTCCGCTACCTGCGATCGGCCGTATCGGCCGATGGCACACGGCCCGCGGGCACGATCTACTTCGCGACCAATTCAGACGTCCGCACCTCGACGCGGAACCCTCAGAACAGCGTGTTTCCCGGCGTCGTGGCCGCCCTCGAGAAGCTCGGGGTCGCGGCCGCGGTGGTGAAGGGCTCGCTCCCCGTCGGCAAACGGGACGTGGCGGGGCTGATGACAGGCGATGCCGATCTCGACTGGGCCCGCAGCGGCTGCGCGGTGGTGCCCGGCGCGATCTGCGAGAACCTCACGAGCTTCGGCGCCATCTTCACGCCGTCCGCCGGACAGACGCCGCTCTCGGTCTTCCTGCGGGCCGGCGCCGCGGGCTCCAGCGGCACGGTGATCGAACCCTTCGCCCTGCAGGAGAAGTTTCCCCACGCCTCGATCCACGTCCACTATGCACGGGGGGCGAGCCTCGGCGAGGCGTTCTACCAGTCGGTGCGCTCCCCCTATCAGCTCCTCGTGGTGGGCGACCCGTTGTGCCGGCCGTGGGCGGCGATCCCGGTGGTGGAGGCGGTCCTCGCTCCCGACGCCCGGCCGCTGGCGGCCAACCAGCCACTGTCGGGCACGGTCGAACTGGAGCCGCGGGCGACCGTCCCGGGAGGCGGCAACGCCGATCGCTTCGAACTCTATGTGGACGGCGTGCGGCTCGCCCAGTGCGGGCTCGGCGAACGGTTCACGCTCGACACCACCCAGCTCGCCGACGGCCACCACGAGCTGCGCGTCGTCGCGATCGAGTCGTCGCCGGTCGAATCGCAGGGGAGGTGGATCTTGCCGGTGTCGTTCGTCAACGTCGGCCGCACCCTCACGCTCGACGTCGAGCCCCGGCGGGTGAAGCCCTCGGGCACGGTGCGGGTGCGGGTTTCGGGCGCGGGGCTCGAGAGCATCGTCATCTTCGCGATGGGCCGCGTGCTCGGACGCACGCGGGAGTCGACGAGTTCGATCGAGGTGCCGGCCGAGCTGCTCGGCCGCGGGAGCGTGACGATCCGGGCCACAGGCCGCGGTGGCAGCGGCCCGGGCGGCAGCGTCAACGCGATTCCCGTCATCGTGGAGGTGACCGACGCGGGCTAGCCTCGAGATGGCCGGTCTCGTTGAACGCGACCAGCGCGGGCCCGGGCCAGTCGAGCAGCGTGAGCGATGCGTTGGCGAGCGCCGGCAGTTTCGTGAACGGCCGCTCGGCGGCGTTCGCAAGGGCCGGGTGCGAGCGGCCGACGAGGCTTCCGAGCGCGGCGGTGAGCACGCCGCCGTGGGCGACCACGATCATGTGCCGCACGGAACGCTGCGCGAGCACCTCGAGCGCGGTACGTCCGCGGGCCGCGAGGTCGGCCCGTGATTCGCCCCCGGGGATCGCATAGGCCACGTCTCCACTCCGCCAGCGGGCGACCTCCTCGGGAAACCGCGCCTCGAGATCGGCCCACAGGTGGCCCTCGAACATGCCCGCGTGCAGTTCGCGAAGCCCTTCCTCGACACGCAGCGGCAGCCCGAGGGCCGCCGCGATCGGTCCGGCGGTGTCGCGGGCACGGGCGAGCGGGCTCGACCAGACCTCCTCGATGACGACGTCGGCGGGAAGCGTCCGCGTCCACGACACGAGGGCCTGGGCCTGGGCGCGGCCGAGTTCGGAGAGCGGTGCGTCGGCCTGCCCCTGCACCCTGCCCTCCACGTTGAACACGCTCTCGCCGTGCCGGACGAGGTATTGGCGCATGGATGCGTCGCGTTCTAGCGCAGCGGATCGGCCGGCGGAAGGGCGGCCAGGTCGGACCGCGCCGCCGGCTGGTGGGCGTTCGCCGGCGGGGCTGCGTGGGCCTTCGACAGGTGCTCGACGAAATCGCGGCCGGCGGCTTCGAGCACGAAAACCTCGCTCGACGCCTGCGTGGCGCCATGCGGTCGCACGATGCAGATCACCTCGGCCCGGCCCTCGTGCTGGCGAACGTGGTCGAGAAGCGCGCGCTCGCCGTCGGAGAGGCCTCCGGCCGCGGCCGTGCCGGTGGATGTGGTGGGCACCGCTCCGCCGCGATCGCGGCGATCGAAGGACACCGTCGGCATCTCGACGGGCATGTTCGGCACGGCGGGGCCGGCGGCATCGGCCACCGCACCGCTCGGATAGACGCTGCGATAGACGAAGGCGAGGCCTGCTTCGTCGAGCTGTTCGTGGATTGCGGGCAAGGCCGCGAAGAGGCCCTCGTTGTCCGCCGGATCGGCCGCGTTGCACACACCCAGGAGCGTGCCGTCGGCGGCGAACAGACCGCCGCCCGAGCGGCCCTGCATCGGCTGACCCGCCACCTGGACGTTGGCCGGACCGAGATACTTGTCGACGGCCGTCACGCGGCTGTGATGGATCGTGGGATCCTGACCGCCGTTGCAGCCGACGGTGACGACCTGCTCGCCCGCGGCGACGGTGCGCTGCGACCCGCCGACCCGCGCCGGCTCGAGCCGTGCATCAGTGAAGACGCTCACGAGTGCGAGATCGCGCTTCAGATCCCACGAGATCACCTGCCCCGCCAGGCCCCGCGGCCCACCGTTGCAGAACAGATCGACCTCCACCCGGCCCTGTCCCTGCGAATCGCGGAAGATGTGGCCACAGGTGAGGATCAGGGCCTCGCCCTGCCGGCAATCGACGACGGTGCCTGTGCCCCACGACACCCCCTGGGCGTCATCGACCCGCAGGCGGGCGGAGGCTGCCAGCAGCCTCCGCTCGAGCGCCGCGCGGTCGCCGGGTGGGATGGTCGCCGCGTCACCGGCTCCCGCGTTACCCGTGGAAGCGGCAGCGACGTTCGCGGAAGGGCCGGACACCGCGGCGGGGGCCGCGGTTGGAAGGACGCGGGCCGGCACGGCTGCCTGACGCGGGGCGACCGGCTCCAGGGCCAGCGGCGCCGCGGCCGCGGATGCCGGCACCGGCATGCCGGGCACGGCGGCGAGTTGCGTCGGAGCGGCCCCGGGTGACGCAGCTTCGGGGATGCCGAGCGGGGAGCGGGTCTTCGTGAGCAGCTGCTCGAGCCCGCTGCGCGTGGTGGCTCCGTCGATACGGCCCACCTCGTGGCCCTTCACGAGCAGGACGTAGCATGGCACGCCGGTGACCCCGAATCGCTTCACGAGATCCCCCTCGCGGTCGACGTCGACGTGACGCACCGGCCAGCCCGCTGCGGAGATCTCGCCGATCAACGGGGCCATCGACCGGCACGGCCCGCACCACGTCGCCCCGAAATCGAGGAGCACGATATCACCGGCGGCGAGTGCGGCTGCGGCGGCGTCGGCCGGGCCGGCGGCGCACGTCGGCGCGCACGACACGGCGATGAGGCAGGCGGCGAGGCAGAGGGTTCGCAGGGAGGCGGTCATCGATCTCTCCGTGACGGCATCTCGCGGTGGAGCGACGGGCGGGCGGATACTTACGGCGTGCGGCGCGCGGCACAAGGCCACTTTCGCCGCCCGCAAAACGGTCGATCCCTGCCCAGTCGCCCCGCGTCCGCGCTGTTTCCCCGTTTCCGCGCGACCTCTACAATCCGCCGGCCCTCGAGCCCCGGAGCATCATGCCCGCACCCCGCGCCCGCCGGATCCTCGTCACGTCGGCCCTGCCGTACGCCAACGGCCACATCCATCTGGGGCACTTGGTCGAGTACATCCAGACCGACATCTTCGTCCGCTTCCAGAAGCTGCGCGGACACCGCGCCGTCTATCTCTGCGCCGACGACACGCACGGCACGGCGATCATGATCCGCGCCCGTGCGGAGGGGCGGTCCGAGCGGGAACTCGTGGCCTCCATGCGGGAGGCCCACCTCGCCGACTTCGCCGGATTCGAGGTCGAGTTCGACCACTACGGCTCGACCGACAGCGATGCCAACCGCCGCCTCTGTGGCGAGGTGTGGCGGGCCCTCCGCGCCCGTGGACTCGTGACATCACGCGACGTGCGGCAGTTGTTCGATCCGGTCGCCGGTGTCTTCCTGGCAGACCGCTTCGTGCGAGGCGGCTGTCCGAAGTGCGGTGCGTCCGACCAGTACGGCGACTCCTGCGAGCGATGCGGAGCCACCTACGGCCCGGCCGACCTCGTCGATCCGCGGAGCACGCTCTCCGGGGCGACCCCGGAGGTGCGGTCGGCCGAACATCTCTTCGTGACGATCGAGGCGCTGCACGACTTCCTCGACCATTGGACCCGCGAGGCGGGCGCGCTCGATCCCCGGGTGGCCAACTACCTCGCCGGACACTTCCTCGGCGAGCCGCTCCGAGATTGGGACGTGTCGCGGCCCGCGCCCTACTTCGGCTTCGAGATTCCCGACGCCCCGGGCCACTACTGGTATGTGTGGTTCGACGCACCCGTCGGCTACCTCGCGGCCACCGACGAATGGTGCGCGCAGCACGGCGAGTCGTTCGACACGTGGTGGCGCCGCGCAGCGGCCGCCGATGCCCCCGCCGAGATCCACCACTTCATCGGCAAGGACATCACCTACTTCCACACGCTCTTCTGGCCCGCGATGCTCGAAGCGGCCGGGCTCGCCCTGCCCACGAAGGTCAGGATCCACGGCTTCCTCACGGTGGACGGACAGAAGATGTCGAAGAGCCGGGGAACGTTCCTCCTCGCCCGCACCTACCTCGACCACCTCGATCCGGCGGCCCTGCGCTACTACTATGCCTCCAAGCTCTCCGGCGGCATCGACGACATCGACCTCAACCTCGAGGAATTCGCCGCCAAGGTGAACGCCGACCTCGTCGGCAAGGTGGTGAATCTCGCCAGCCGCACGGCACGGTGGCTCGAGCACACCGGCCTCGCCGCGGACTACCCGGACGACGGCGGGTTGTTCGCGAGGGCCGCCGGCGAGGGCGCCGAGATCGCGGCGGCCTACGAGGCCTGCGACTTCGCCCGGGCGATGCGGACGATCATGCTCGCCGCCGACCGGGCCAACGCCTATGTCGATGCAGAGCAGCCGTGGAGGCTGGCCAAGGCGGGGACGGGGTCGGCCGCCCGGCTGCGCGACGTGGCGACCGTGGCGCTCAACCTCTTCCGGCAGCTGGCGGTATACCTCGCGCCGGTGCTGCCGAGACTCGCCGCGCAGGCTGGCGAACTCGTGGGCGGGCCGATCGCGTCGTGGGAGGAATCGCAGGCTCCGCTCGTGGGAGCGGCCGTCGGACCGTTTGTCCCGCTCATGCAACGAGTCGAACCGAAACAGATCGAGGCCATGCTCGCCGCATCGCGCGAGTCGGCCGCAGCCACACCCTCCGGAGGCACTGCCGTGGAAGCCGATATCGGTCCCCCGAACACCGACTCGGGCGCGCCGCTCGCGGCGGAGCCCCTCGCTCCCACCTGCACCATCGATGACTTCAGCCGGGTGGATCTGCGCGTGGCCAGGATCCTCTCCGCCGAGGAGGTGCCGGAGGCGCGGAAGCTCCTCAAGCTCACGGTGGGCCTCGGCGGCGACTCCACGCGCACCGTGTTCGCGGGCATCAAGGGATTCCACGATCCCGCGGCGCTCGTGGGACGGCTGGTGGTGGTGGTCGCGAACCTCGCTCCCCGGCAGATGAAGTTCGGCCTCAGCGAGGGCATGGTGGTGGCGGCCAGCGGCGCGGGCGCGGAAGGTGTCTACCTGCTGTCGCCCGATGCCGGGGCGCTGCCCGGGATGCGGCTCCACTAGCCCGTAGACTTTCTCCATCTCCGGAGAAACCGCCATGGTCCAGAAAATCATCCTCTTCCCCACCGACTTCTCCCACGCCAGCGACGCCGCCCTGCCGCACGCGGAGGCCCTCGCCAGGCAGGCGACGGCTCGTCTCCTGATCGTGCACGTCGAGGAGCCACCGCTGGCGTACGGCGGCGGCGAACTCTATTACGGGCTCCCCGAGCCGAGTTCCGAGCGGATCCTCAAGATGCTCGAGGACGTGAAGCCGTCGGACCCGCGGGTGCCGTTCGCACACAGGCTCACGATGGGCGACCCGGCCGGCGAGATCGTGAGGATCGCGGCCGAGGAGGGAGCCGAGATGATCGTGCTCGGCACGCACGGCCGCACCGGCATGACGCGGCTCTTGATGGGAAGCGTCGCGGAGGCGATCGTGAGGCGGGCACCGTGCCCGGTGCTCGTCTACCGCGAAACGGCGGAAACGCTCGCCGGTCGCAGGCCCGAGCCGGCTCGAACCTAGCCTCCTCCCGGATCAGCGGCCGATGCCGACCCGACCGATCCTCGAACTCCGCGCCTCCCTTCGCGGACGGCTGCGACGGCTGTTCGAGGCCAGGGGGTTCGTGGAGGTCGACACGCCCATCCTCTCCAGCGAGGTGCTGCCGGAGGCGCACATCGACCCGCTCACCGTTCAGCTCGACGCCGCCGGGAGGCCGCCCCACTACCTGCAGGCGAGCCCCGAAGCGCACATGAAGCGGCTGCTCGCCGCCGGCTCGGGGCCGATCTACCAGTTCGCCCGGGCCTTCCGCGCCGGGGAGCTGGGCCATCATCACGACGTCGAGTTCGTGCTGCTCGAATGGTACGCCCCCGGCACGACGCTCGACGACACGGCCGCATTCCTCTCCGAACTCTGCTCCACCGCGCTCGGCACGACCGGCATCGAGCGGATCACCTGCCGGGAGGCGTTCCTCGCGCATGCCGGGGTCGATCCGCTCACGGCCACGCTCGGCGAGTGGCGGGCCGCGGGTGGCCGTGCCGGCCTCACCCTGCCGCAGCGTCACGCCGACTCGTGCGATGCCTGGTTCGAACTGATGCTGGCCGAGGTGGTGGCCCCGAGGCTGGGAGGCGGCCGGCCCGCCATGCTCGAGGACTGGCCGGCGTCGCAGGCCGCCTTCGCCACGATCTCGGCCGGCGAAACGGGAGTGGCCCGCCGGTTCGAACTCTTCGCCGCCGGCGTCGAACTCGCCAACGGCTGGGAGGAGGAGACGCGCCGCGAGATCCTCCTCGACCGCATCGCCGCGGCCAACGCCGTGCGCACGGCCGACGGCCGGCCCGCCCTTCCCGTGCCGCACAGGCTCGTCGAAGCCCACGGGCCGGCGATGCCGCAGGGCGTCGGCGCCGCACTGGGGTTCGACCGACTGGCGATGCTCGTCGCCGGCGGTGAATCGCTCGACGCCGTCCGGTGTTTCACGACCCGGACGGCCTGACCGCGACGTCGCTCACCTCGCAGGCTGTCACGATCCAGCGCTCGATCGGCTTCCCCCGCTGGGTGACGACCGTCGGCGCGAGGACGAGCCGCGCCACGCACCCGCCCAGTTCGATCCGCACCACCCACGTGCCGGCCTCGTCGCCGGCGCGGGCGCTGCCGCACGTGCCCGCTCCGACGCACGACGCGAGCCTGGCGACGGCCCCCCGCGACTCCTGCCCGCACATCGACTCGGCGTCCGCCACCCTGCCCCCGCGCACCGCGTCCAGGAAGATCTCCGCCGCCGCCGCCGCCCGGCGCGAGGCGATCACGCGCTCGGCGATGCCCGCCACCGCGGCCTGCGTGCCGAAGCCGATCGCGAGCGCCAGTCCCGCCAACGCGGCGAGACGGCCGGCCTTCGCGGCCCCCGGGCGGTCGATGTCCGCGAACGCCGCCACCGCCACCGCGACCGCCACCAGTGGCACGACGAGGAAGAACGGACTCACCACTGCCAGTCCCGAAACGATGCCGAGCATGCACGCCGCGATCGCGAGTCGGCTCACCGACCTGTAGCCCGTCGGTTCCTCGTCGGAGGCCGTGCGCGGGGCGTCGGGGTGGCGGGCTGCCATGGTGCGGCTCGAGGCGTCGTGACGGGGCGGATCGCTCACTTGGCCGGAGGCGGATTTGCGGGGGCTCCCTCCGAGAGCCGCTCGCGCAGCGCCGCGTGCGTTTCCACGAAGTCGAGAGAAGGGTCGAAGGGATGGCCCGTGATCGCGAACGGTCCATTCCGCGACGAGCCCCTCACCCACCACAGCCAGCAGCGGTCCGGCTTGAGCCCGAACAGCATGCTCGTCCCCTCGCGCGCGGGCACCACGTCGGCCCGCACGGGTGCCGTGTGGAGCGAGAACCCGGCGAACTCCGTCGCCGTCCAGCCCGTCATCAGGCCGACGAGGATGCTGCCGGCGAGTTCGACGGGCTTGGTGAACGCGACCTTCGGCTTCGTGAGCAGGTGAACCACGGCCCCGAGCACCACCACGACCACGGCGAAGATGAGCCACAGGGCCGCGATCTCGAGGAAGTACTTGTACGGCTCGAGGGCCGGCTCGACCGCCTGCACGAGCGGCTCGTACCACCCGCTGGCCAGCGTCGCCGCCAGCAGCACCGCGAAGAACATCCCCATCGCCTGAAACAGGCCGCCGCGCGCCACCGCGAAGGTGACGACGACGAGGATCACGAAGAGCGCCAGGTTCACGATCATCGCACGCTACTCCTTCTTCAGCACCCGCTGCACCTCTTCGAGCGACGCGGTGCCCGCGACCACCATGGCGATCCCGGCATCCCTGAACCGCTGCATGCCGTCCTTCATGGCGTCCTTGCGCAGCGTGGCTTCGTCGGCATTGGCGGCGATCGAGCCGGATGTCTTCTGCCCGCCGGCGACCTCGAACATCGCACCGCGGCCGAGGTGGCCCGTGCCGCTGCACGCCGGGCAGCCGAGAGGGGCGGCCTTCCTGAACGTCATCCCCTCCGCCGCCGGCAGCCTGAGGCGGCCGAGGAGTTCGGCGGAAGGCTGATAGCTCTCGGCGCACTTGGGGCAGAGCCGCCGCAGCAGCCGCTGGCAGGTCGCCACCTGGAGCGTCTGCGCGAGGAGTCCGGGCGGCATGCCGAGATCGAGGAGTTTGCGGATGGCCTGGGCTGCATCGGCCGCCTGCAGGCCGACGATCACGAGCATCTCACCCGAAAGCCTCGCGAGTTCTGCGGCGAGCGGCTTGTCGGTCAGGTTGGCGACGACGAGCCCGGTCGGATAGCCGCGCATGGCCGTCTCCAGCGCGGCGACCGGGGCCACGTTTTCCGGACCTCCCCAGCGAACCGGCTTCACGTTCTGGATCTCCTGCCCCGGGGCCGCGGCGTCCTCGAGGATCACGAAGTCCCTCAGGAGCCTGTCGGCTGCAAGCACCACCTGCGTGAACGTGGTGGTGAGCCCCTCGCCCGGCGGCGCCGAAACGCATACCAGGCCGTTCTGGAGCGTGAGCGCCGTCCTTACCTTCTCCGCCATCGCCTCGCTCATCCCCAGGGCCGGCAGCGTCTTGAACACCGGCGGCGGGAGGTCGACGTCGAACAGCAGTCGTGTCGCCGATTCGGTCGCCTCGAGCGCGACGCCGCAGGGCAGCGACTTCTTGTCGACGCCGATCAGGAACCGGCCTCGCTGGCGCTTCGCCCGGCTCGGCGGCATGCCGCACAGGGCCCGCACCGCGGCGACGACTCCGGATGACTCCTCGCGGTCGAATGGATCCGACTCCGCCCACTCGTCGACCGTCTTGAGCCCGTGCCGTCGCTTCACCAGCTCCCGGGATGGATGCCAGATGCCGTCGATCCGCTGCCGCACCCGCCCACCATTCTGGTCGATCTCGACGAGCAGCTGATGGGCCCGCATCGCGACCGAACGCTTCAGGAGCATGTTCAAATCCTCGAAGCCCGGAGCGGCCTGGGCCGCCGCCAGGAGCGCCTGCGGCGGCCCGGCCCCGTCGGGCGGCACGGCCGTGAGCGAGATCTCCGGCAGCGAGTCGGCGAGAGAGCGGCTCTCCAGCTCGAGCTTGATCCCCATCCGCCGGAGAAGCGGCTGGGAAGAGCGGAGCAGGGCATGGAACGCGTTGCGCGTGGAGACGACCCGCTGATCCGGCTTGAGTTTCGCGTCGCGCGTCAGGCCGTAGGCGAGAAACGACCCGCCCCACGCCGTCGCCGTGAGCCCGCACGCGGCGGCCGACCACGGAAGCCACCACGCCGCCAGCGCAAGGACGAAGAACGGGATCGTGAGCAGCGGCAGCCAGACCGCGTCGAACGACTTCGGCCGATGCTCGTCGCGGGCGGCCCAGCCGGTCGAGGCCAGCCAGCCGACCACGAGCAGCCACCAGACCGCGCTCGGCAGGATCGCGATGCTCCCGGAGGGCGACTGCGGGGCCGGCTCCTGCGCCTCCGGCTCATCCGGCTTGACCAGGGGATTATCCGGGTCGTCCTGCACCGCCCTCGGCCGTTCATCCCCGACGGGCTGGCCCTGCACGGCCAGGGGCGTCGCGGCCGCGACGAGGCAGGCGGCGACGAGCGTCCGGACCAACGCCCCCCGGGGCGGCCACGACGAGGGCCGCGAGCCTCGCAGGCACGCCATCAAAGCCCCCCGATCCCCTTGAGAGCCATCTGCAGCGCCTCTCGATTGGGGGCGATCTCGAGGGCGTCCTGGCGATCGATCAGGCCCTGGTCGATCAGGCTCTTGAGGCTCATGGTGAAATCCTGCATGCCGTCGCGGTGCGACTTCTTGATGTGGTCGGCGAGCAGGTGGTCCTGCTCCTCGAGCACGTACTTCCGCACGAGAACGTCGAAGAACATGAGCTCCACCACGGGCACGCGGCTCACGCCGGGCTTGATCGACTTGAGCAGCTTCTGGGCGACGATCCCCTTCATGTTGAAGGCGATGGCGCTGCGGATCGCCGCATGCTCCTCCTGGGGGAAGAGGTCGAGGATGCGGGTGACCGTGCTCGGGGCGCTCGCGGCATGGATCGTGCCGAACACGAGGTGGCCGGTCTCGGCCGCATGGATCGCCGTTTTGAACGTCTCCACGTCGCGCAGCTCGCCCACGAGGATGATGTCGGGGTCCTCGCGGACCGCGTGCTTCATCCCGATCTCGAAGTTCTTGACGTCGACGCCGATCTCGCGCTGATTGATCAGGCACTTGTCCTCGGTGAACACGAACTCGATCGGATCCTCGAGCGTGAGGATGTGCTTGCGGTAGTTGCGGTTGATGTAGTTGAGCATCGACCCGATCGTCGTGCTCTTGCCGGAGCCGGTCACGCCGGCGAGCAGTACCATCCCCTGGTCGAGCTGACAGAGCCGCTCGATCGCCGGCGGCAGGAAGAGCTTCTCGAAATCGGGGATGCTGTCGTTCACCTTCCGGGCGACGAGCCCCCACGAGCCCTGCTGCGTGAGCAGATTCACGCGGAACCGCCACCGTTTCCCGGCGCACATCGCGGTGTGCGCGAAGTCGGCGCCGCCGTCGGTGTCGAAGATCTTGCGCTGGCGCTCGCTCATCAGCGGCGTGCAGAGCCTCCGCATCGTCTCGTCGTCGAGCCGCGGCACCTTGAGCGGCTGCAGCGCCCCCTTCACGCGGATGTAGGGCGGCTGACCGACCTTGAGGTGCAGGTCACTGCCGTTGAGCGTGACGAGGGCCTCGAAGAGCCGGTCGATCTCGAGCGGGCCACGGCCCTCGGGCACCGCCTGGGCGCCGTTGGATTCCTTCTGAACGGCGGGTGTGTCGATGGTTGCCATGCGTGCGGGCCGGGCGGCGCGGAGGGCGTGGTGGGATTCCCGATCAGCCGCGTGGCGGCCTGACGGGGATGCCCCTGCGAATCAGCAGGTCCTTCACCTCCCGGATCGTACACTCTCCGAAGTGGAAGATTCCAGCGGCGAGTGCCGCGTCGGCTCCGCCCTTTTCGATCGCGTCGACGAGGTGCTCCGGCCGACCCGCTCCCCCGCTGGCGACCACCGGTATCCCCACGGCCCGGCTCACTGCCGCGGTGATCTCGAGGTCGTAGCCGTCACGGGTGCCGTCGCGGTCCATGCACGTGAGGACGATCTCGCCGGCTCCGAGCTCCTCGACGCGTCGTGCCCACGCGACCGCCTCGAGGCCCGTGGGGATCCGGCCGCCGCTCACGAACACCTCCCACACCTCGCGGCCGTCCCGCACCATCCGCTTGGGGTCGATGTTGACGACGGTCGCGCAGCTGCCGAGCCGGTCGGCCACCCGTGAGACGAGGTCCGGGGTGCGCACGGCCGCGGAGTTGATGCTCACCTT
>RFPF01000055.1 GCA_009926295.1 Planctomycetia bacterium | reverse complement strand
CCCATCCCACGCAGGTGCTGCTCGATCGCGTCCGCGGGGGCGACGAGACGGCCCTCAACGGCCTGCTCGCACGGCACCGCGACGCGATCCGCAGGCTGATCGACCGCCGAATGGATCGGGGCGTGCAGCATCGCGTCGATGCCAGCGACATCGTTCAGGACGTGCTTCTCGAGGCGAACCGTCGACTCGGCGACTACCTCGCCAATCCGACGATGCCCTTCCAGCTGTGGCTGCGGCACATGGCGCGAGACAGGCTCATCGACGCGCATCGCCGCCACCGCGTCGCAGCCACCCGGAGCGTCGATCGCGAGGTCCAGCTCGCCGCCACCCCTGCCGCCGACGACCGGTCCCACGACGACGTCGTCGGCCAGATCGCGGATCGGGAGCTGACGCCGGCCGCCGCCGCCACCTGGCACGAGCTCGAGCGGCGGTTCGCGGCAGCGGTCGAACTCCTCGACGAGGACGATCGGCAGATCGTCCTCCTGCGGCATTTCGAGCACCTCTCGACCGCCGAGGCCGCGCAGGCCCTGGGGCTGTCCAAGCCCGCGGCGGGCATGCGGTATCTCCGGGCCATGCGCCGGCTGCGGGTGCTGCTCGACGGGTCGGTCTGAAACGCGTCCTCCCGGACGCAGCGCGGCGCCTACCATGGGAGTGATCGAGTTCCGATCGGCCGGGCCGATGACGCACATGACGCACCAGACCCATCAGCAGTTCGCCTCGAATTCCGGGGGCAGCCGCCTCGCGGTGGCCACCCCGCTCGGCGCGGCGCAGGAGGAGCGGCTGGCCGCGTTGGTCGAGGAGCTCTCCGAAGGCCCCGCGGGATCGGCCCAGGACAGGCTCGAGCGGCTCGCCTCATCGAACCCCGACCTCGCCGCCCACCTGCGCGAGCTTTTCGCCACGATGCTCGTGACGGAGGCTGTGGCCGAGCAGTCCACCGTGTTCGAGCGCCGCGGCGGCGGACATGCATCCGCCGATCCCGAGGTGGTCGTGAACGAGGCAGCCCGGCCGATTCCGCCCCGGTTCGTGCCGGGCGTCACATCGTTGCCGGCGACGTTCGGCGACTACGAGCTCATCGAAGAGATCGGCCGCGGTGGAATGGGCGTCGTGTACCGGGCCAACCAGCGCAGCCTCGGTCGGACGGTGGCGATCAAGATGCTGTTGCGGCGCGACCTCGCCAGCCGCGGCGATCTCGCCCGCTTTCGCAGCGAGGCGGAGGCGGCCGCGCGGCTCGACCATCCCGGGATCGTCTCGATCTTCGAAGTGGGCGAAATCGACGGCCTGCCGTTCTACAGCATGCGGTACGTCGAGGGGACGACGCTCGCGAAGCAACTCGCCGCCGGGCACCTTCCGCTGCGGGAGGGGGCCGCGCTCCTCGCCCGCGTGGCCGACGCGGTACAGGCGGCGCACGACCGCGGCGTGCTCCACCGTGACCTGAAGCCGTCGAACATCCTGATCGACACGGCGGGACGCCCGCACGTCTCCGATTTCGGCCTCGCGAAGCGGATCGGTGGCGACCAGTCGGTGACGCACACAGGCGCGATCCTCGGCACGCCGTGCTACATGTCGCCCGAACAGGCGGCGGGCAGCCGCGGCGAGGTCGGCCCTGCGAGCGACGTGTGGAGCCTCGGCGCCATCCTCTACCAGATGCTCACCGGGCGGCCGCCGTTCGAGGCGGCGAGCCCCATGGACACGCTGCTGGCCGTGCTCGAGACCGACCCCCCGGCGCCGCGCACCGTGGCGGCCGGCGTCGACCGCGACCTCGAGATGATCTCCCTGAAAAGCCTGCAGAAGCCCCCGGAACTCAGGTACGCCTCGGCCGGGGGGCTCGCGGCCGACCTGCGGGCGTTCCTCGCCGGCGAGACGATCGCGGCCCGCCGCGGCGGACTCGCCGACGTCGCGGCGCGCATCTTCCGTGAGACCCATCACGCCGTCGTGCTCGAGAACTGGGGCCTGCTCTGGATGTGGCACTCCGTGGTGATCCTCTCGCTCTCGGTCACGACCGACGTGCTCGCCTGGCAGGGCGTCACCACCCGCTGGCCGTACACGGTTCTGTGGGGTGGTGGACTCGCCCTCTGGGCTCCGATCTTCTGGGCGCTGCGACACCGCACGGGTCCTGTGACGGCGGTCGAGCGGCAGATCGCCCACGTCTGGGGCGGGAGCGTGATCGCGAGCGTCATGCTCTTCTGGGTCGAGGCGCTCCTGCACCTCGACGTGCTCACCCTCTCGCCGGTGCTGGCGCTCCTGGCCGGAACGGTGTTCTTCGCGAAGGCTGGAATCCTGTCGGGCGCTTTCTACGTGCAGGCTGCGGTGCTCTTCGCGACATCGCTGGTAATGTGCCTGCTGCCCTACTACCAGCACGTGATCTTCGGCCTCGTGAGTGCCGCGTGCTTCTTCGTGCCCGGCTACAAATATTTTCGCCAGCGGCTGCGGTCCGAGTGATCGAGAGCCGCGGTGCAGCCCGGGCTACCGGGTGAACTCGAACGGAAGGGGAAGGAAGTCGGCGAGCCGGAACGTGCCGCGGCCGTCGATCACGACCCTCGTATCCGGTCCGCCGAATTCAGCCATCACCTGCAGGCACGCCCCACAGGGGGCGACCTTCGCCACCGCGTGGCCGGCGGAGTCGCGGCAGGCGAGCACGACGCGCTCCAGCCGCCGGCCGCCGGCCACCACGCCGCCGAAGATGGCCACCCGCTCGGCACAGATCGTCAGCCCGTAGGAGCCGTTCTCCACGTTCGCGCCCGCGAACGGGCCGGGGGCTTCCACGAATACCACGGCCGCACCGACACGCCAGCCTGAATAGGGGGAATAGGCCCGAGCTGCGGCCTCCCGCGCCGCTGCCACAAGGTCGTCGTCGGAAGGGGTCGCCATGGCGAAGGGTCTCCGCTTGACCGGGAAGTGGTTCGACAACGCACCTGAAAGGGATATGATCTGCCGCCGACGGATTCAAGGCCCCGGATGGACGGCACGAGCGATGGCGAACCTGCATGTCTCGACGCATCCGCTCGTCGCGCATCACATGCTCGCGCTCCGCGATCCGGCCACCGAGCCACCGGCCTTTCGCCGCGTGGTGCGGCAACTGACGCGGCTCCTCGCCTACGAGGCGACCGCCTCCCTGCCCACGGCCGACGTGACGCAGCGGACGCCGCTGTCGGAGGCGCGGGGCCGGCGACTCGCCGACCGGATCGCGATCGTGCCGATCCTGCGGGCCGGCCTCGGCATGGCGGACGGGCTGCTGGAAATCATTCCCGATGCAGAGGTCTGGCACATCGGCCTGTACCGCGACGAGCACACGCTCAAGCCGCAGGAATATTACAACAAACTTCCGAGCAACTGCGGCGCGACGCTCGCGATCGTCGTCGATCCGATGCTCGCCACCGGCGGCTCGGCCGTGCGAACCTGTGAAATTCTGCGGGATGCGGGCATCCCGCGGGTCGTGTTCGTGGCGCTGATCGCTTCGCCGCAGGGCGTCGCGACGCTCGAGCGCGGCATGCCCGGCGTGGCGATCCACGTGGCCGCTCTCGACGAGGGCCTCAACGACGTCGGGTTCATCGTGCCCGGCCTCGGCGACGCCGGTGACCGCCAATTCGGCACGTCGCCCGAGGCCGGTTGAGCGGACCGCCGCGCGGAGCATCCCCCCATGCGTGCCGTCGACCTGATCAGGAAGAAGCGCGACGGTGGCAGCTTCACGGCGGCGGAAATCGGCTTTCTCGTGGAGGGCATCGCCACCGGGACCGTGCCCGACTACCAGTGGGCGGCCCTGCTGATGGCGGTCGTGTGGCGAGGGATGCAGCCCGACGAGACCGCGGCCCTCGTCGACGCCATGCTCCACTCAGGCTCCGTCGTCGACCTCGGCGACATCCCGGGCCCGAAGGTCGACAAGCACTCGACGGGCGGCGTGGGCGACAAGACGAGCCTCATCCTCGCGCCGGTGGCCGCGGCCTGTGGCGTCACGGTTCCCATGGTCTCCGGCCGCGGGCTCGGCCATACCGGCGGCACGCTCGACAAGCTCGAGAGCATTCCCGGGTTCACCGTCGACCTCGACCTTCCGACCTACCGACGCATCGCCCGCACGTGCGGCCTCGTCCTCTGCGGGCAGACCGCGGAAATCGCACCCGCCGACCGCGTGCTCTACGCCCTGCGCGACGCGACGGCCACGGTGGAGTCGATCCCGCTCATCACCGCGTCGATCCTTTCCAAAAAGCTCGCGGAGGGTATCGACTCGCTCGTGCTCGACGTGAAGTGTGGAGCGGGCGCCTTCATGACCCGGGAGGAGGACGCCCGGTCGCTCGCGGCGAGCATGACGGGAATCGGCCGGGCGCTCGGCAAGCCCGTGCAGGCGCTGCTCACGCGGATGGACGAGCCGCTCGGCCGCACCGTCGGCAACGCCCTCGAGGTGCGGGAGTCGATCGATTGCCTCCGGGGCGGAGGGCCCGCCGACCTGATGGAGGTGTCGCTGGAACTTGCCGCGGAGATGCTCCTTCTCGGGGGAGTCGCGGCGAATCTCGACGCGGCCCGCGACCGCTGCCGCCGGGCGATCGCCGACGGCTCCGCCCTCGAGCGTCTGCGGCGGGTCATCGCGGCCCAGGGCGGGGACCCCCGCGTGTGCGATGATCCGGAGGCCGTGCTCCCGCGGGCGGCCGACGTGTCGCTGTTCCGCGCCGGGTGCGCCGGGTTCATCACGCGGTTGCGGGCCTGGCCGATCGGGCAGGCCTCGATGCTCCTGGGCGCCGGCCGTCAGACCGTGGCCGCACGGATCGACCCGGCGGCCGGCATCGTGCTCGTGCGCACCCTCGGCGACGAGGTGCAGGCGGGCGACGTCGTCGCTGAAATCCACGTTCATCCCGCCCACGCCGATCGCCTCCCGGCCGCGCTCGATCTTCTGCGGGAAGCCTGCGAGATCGGCCCCACGCCGCCCGTGCCCTCCTAGCACCTGCCGAAGTAACCGTGGCGGTCGATCAACGCGGCGACGTCGGGGGCCACGAGGTCCCGCCACGAGGGGTCGCCCGAGCAGATCCGGGTGCGAACGTCCTCGCTGGAGTAGGTGCGGAGCGTCCCGGGGTCGCAGGGGAGTGGCCGGACGAGGCCGTTGGTGCGAAGGTGCTCGAGCAGGTGGGCGTGGTGCGGCGACACCTGCAGGGAATCAGCCGAGACGACGCGGCCATCGACGGCGTCCCGCGTGGGCTGGACGTAGAGCCGCACCGCCTTCGTGAACAGCCGACCGAAGGCCTCGAGGATGCCGCCGGGCAGTTGCCGATAGTGAGCGTCGTTGAACAGTTCACGCAGGAGCGGCACGCCGAGGACGAGACCGATCCGCTCGACGTGCCTGGCGGCGAGATACTCGCCGAGGTCGTGAAACAGTCCGATGTCGGTCACCAGCACCATTTTGCCCACGGCCGACAACAGGTCGACCCGGGCGAGAAAGTCGGCGTCCTCGGCCTGACCGCGGTCGCGGAGGTTGTTCATGGTGATCTCCATGACGTCATGGATTTCGCGGATTTCATGCGGGCTCTCGGCGCCCTGCGGCGGCCCTTCGCCCGCCATCCAATCAGCCCGTGCGGCCGAGAGCATCTCGAGGTTGAGCCTCGTGACGGGAGCGAACCGCCCGCGTTCGACGAGCACGTGGGAGTGCCGCAGCGCCTCCGACGCCAACGCCGGCGCGCCACGGGCGTCGAAGAGGATCGCCTGCGTGAAGCCGCTGCGCACCAGGTGGAGTGCGAGGAGCCGGCTGTCGACGCCGGGAAAGGCCGGCCCGTCGACGGCGACCCAGTCGATCTCGAGACGTGAGCGGGCGATGTCGTCGAGGAACGTCTCGATCATCGCCTTCGGATCGCGGAAGCGATTGAGCACCGCGTGCAGCACGTTCACTCCGAGCCGGCCGAGCGCCTCCTGCTGGCCGGAGTTGGTCCCGTCGAGCATCCGCACGTGCACGACCACGTCGCTCGGCTCCGCACGGAAGGCGTGCTGGAACCTCACGCCCATCCAGGCGTGGCACTCGTTGCCGCCGGCGTACGACCGCGCCGCGGCGGTGTCGGCGAACGCGAAGAAACGGGTGCGATCGCCCCGTGTGGTGTCGAGCCGCTCGCGCAGGAGGGAAAACTCGTGGTCGAGCATCTCCTCGACCCGTTCACGAGAGACGTACCGTCCCGCCTTCCCGTAGATGGCGTCGCTCACCGTCATGTCGTAGGCAGACATGGTCTTGGCGACCGATCCGGCCGCGCCGCCCACGGCGAAGAACCAGCGGGCCACCTCCTGTCCGGCTCCGATCTCGGCGAACGTGCCGTAGACCGAGCCGTCGAGGTTTACGGAGAGCGCACGTTCGGCTGCTGGATCGAGGCTGCGGGTCATGGCGTCCGACACTCTACCAGCCGCCCGTGAGCAGACGATGAGTCATCGGCCGTGGCGACAGCGGACGAGCGTGCGCACGGCGAAGGCCGTGCCGTACTGCGTGTGGTAGTCGTAGAACGGGTAGTCCCACCAGCAGCCATTCGGCTCCTGGATCACGAGCACGATCCGCGCGATCTGATCCTGCAACACCGGCCGGTCGGCCGCCGGCAACGCGTCGAGGCACACGGCAGCGTAGTAGTGGCCGTAGAAGAAGAAGTAGCCCGCCACGGCGAACCATGACTCGTGAGGGATCGGCTTCTTGCGGCCCATGTCGAGCCAACCGTTGCGGGCCACGATCCGCTCGAGCCAGGTGCGGATGGCTGCGTCGGTGAGCGTCGGGTCGCCGAATCGGCGCAGTGCAGCGTTGCACGCCTGCGAGCGGCCCACGCTGCCCCCGGGAAGGTTCACCGGGTGCTCCGGACGGTATTTGAGGTACTCGCCATAGATGTAACTGCGGTCGGGCTTGGTCTGCCGCCGGATCGACTCCAGGCCGCGTTCGATGAGTTTGTCCGGGACCTCCACGCCCAGATCGCGCGCGTCGGCGAGGGCGAGGAGGACGGTGGCCGTCGTGAAGCTGTTGGGGCTCGCGGCCGGCTTGCGGCTGCCGATCCGGAAATCGTAGTAACCCCAGCCGCCATCCACCGACTCGTAACGCTCGAGCAGCTCGACCTGGCTCGCGATGCAGTTCTTCAGCCTCGCCTGGAGGTCGGCATCCGTGGCACGTCGATGGAGCAGGGCGAGCGTTTCGATGCCGTAGGCATGCCCCCAGACGTTGTAGAGCGTGTCGGGAGTCGCCCGCCTGAGGTCGGGCAGATGGTCGAGGAGCCAGGACTGCCCCCGGTCGATGGCGAGCGTCGTCGCGGGCGATGTGTCGAGCGACTCGACGAGTGCCGCGACGCACAGCGCCGTCACGGCGCCGCGAAACGCGTGGTGGGCGCCGGGTGGCGGGGCGTAGATGTCGACGCCTCCCCGCGTGTTGTCGGCCGATCCCCACGAGCCGTCGGCTCGCTGGCTGCCCAGCAGGAACGCCACGCCCCTGCCGATCGCCGCCTCCAGTTCCTGCGGCTCGACGGTCTCCACCGGCTCGGCGGCGGGCCCGATCTCGGAAGGGTCCCGCGAACTCGATGCGGCCGGCTGTTCCGCGCGCCCCGGTCGCTGATGGGCCGACGGCCACCCGCTCGCCGCCGCGAGGAGCACGGCCGCAAAGAGGCGGGCGCGGCGAGCCGCTCGATCGCTCATTCCCTGGCCGCCCCCGGGGGCGGAGTCGTGGTTTTCTCCGGCTTCAGCTCTTCCTTCGGCTTCAAGTCGTCCGTGGGTTTTGCGTCTTCCTTCGGAGAGTCGTCCTTCCTCTGCTTCGGGTCGACCTTGCCGGGTTCGGCAGCGCCCGGCTTCTCGAGAAGGATCTCCTCGCCGAACGCCAGGCCGGCCGTGATCTCGATCGCCTCGTCGTTGGCCCGACCCACCGCGACCGTCCGCTTTTGCGGCTCCCGGCCGTCCCGCACCGCGACGTACACGAACCGCGCGTCGTCGTCGAGTGGCTCGCTGAACACGGCTTTCCTCGGTACGGCGAGCGCGTCGGGGCGGCTTTCGACGATCACGCGCACGTCGGCCTCCATGCCGGCGGAGATCCGCGGATGCTCCTCTGCGAGATCGAGCAGCGCGTCGAATTTCCCGGAAGACACCGGGACGGGCGACACGCCCCGAACCCTCGCCCCCAGCCGGACGTCGGGGAACGCCCTCGGCACCACCCGGGCCGGATACCCGGCCGTGACGCGGGCGAGTTCCTTCTCCGGAACCACGGCCCGCAGCGTGAGTTTCCCAGGCCCGATCACAGTCATGATCGTGTCGCGTGCGTCGATCTGACCGCCCGGTCGCAGCCGGCCCGCGACCGTGTCGGCGTCCAGCCACTTGCCCTGCCGCCAGCGGCCGTAATAGACGATCCCGTCGGCCGGGGCCCGGATCGGCATCCGCTCCCGTTCCGCCCGGAGCTCGGCCAGATTCTCGGCGGCCTTGCGCTGCTCGTTGCGGGCCTTCTCCAGGTCGAGCCGCTGCTTCTCGAGCGCCAGCGGCAGGCTCTCCTCGGCAAGTTCGAAATCGAGCTCCGAGGCCCGGTCGAGGTTGTGCAGGAACTCCATCCTCCGGGGCAGATCGAGGCCGGCGACCCGCTCATGCCGATCCCGTACCATCGCCGCCTGAAATGCGGCCATTTCGGCCTCGAATCGGGCACGCTTCAGGACGATCTCCTCGGTCTCCTCGGTGAGGTCGTCCTGATCGTACATCTTCTCGAGCTGCCCGAGCTCCTCCTCGGCGTTGGCCAGCGCGAATTCGGCGGCCGCCAGCTGCTTGTCGTTGGCGACGGCGGCGAGCCCCGCCTCCTTCGTGTCGTAGCGTTCGACATCCTCCTGGACCATGCGGCGGCTTCGGGCCGCCACCTCCAACTGCAGTGGAGCGGCCTTCTCCAGGACCGCGACCTCCCTCTCGAGGAGCGACAGGGCCGTGGCGGCCAGCCGGCCGCCGATCTCGAGGTCGCGGATCGCCTCGTCGATCTTCTGGGTGTCGAGTCGGATGAGTACGTCACCCCGGCCGACACGGGTGCCGTGTGGAACGGCCTCCTCGACGACGAGCTGCGTCCAACGCTTCATGTCGGCCCGCACGTCGGTGAGCTTCGGGGGCTCGAACGTGCCCTCGAGCCTGGACTCGAGGCGAAACGGCACCGGCTTCACCGTGTAGGTCGACGGCTCGGCGGCATCGATCCGGGAGGAAGCCGCGAAGGCGGCGAGGAGGACGAGAAGGCGACGAGGCGGCATGCGACATCCTGGAGCGTGAGAAACCTGGGAGCGTGAGAAACCTGGACCCCCAGCAACGCTAAACCGCCGGCAGGCACGCGTCAAACCACCGCCCGATTGCAGACGAAGCCCGACCGCACGCATCATCCGGCCCAATCCGGCTGCCAGCGACGGGCGATACGAGCGCGTCAGCCCGTGAAGAACGTGGCGAGCCAGTACAGGCCGCCGGAGAGGGCCATGGCCACCGGCAGCGTGAGGATCCAGGCCAACGCGATCTCACGGACCGTCTCCGGCTGGATGCCCGACTTGTTGGCCCACATCGTGCCGGCGACGCCGCTCGACAAAACGTGGGTCGTGCTGACGGGCATGCCGAGCCTGTCGGCCATGGCGATCGTCGTGGCAGCCACGAGCTCCGCGGCGCCTCCCTGGGCGTACGTGAGGTGGGTCTTGCCGATCTTCTCCCCGACGGTGACCACGATCCGCTCCCAGCCGAACATCGTGCCGAGGCCGAGGCACAGGGCGACGCCCATCACGACCCACTCGGGCACGTACTCGACGGGCTTGGCCAGCTGGCCGGCCAAACTCTTGAGCACCTTGCGGCGGTCCTCGGCGAGTGTGTCGCCAAACTGTCGCAGCAGGGTGCGAACCGATGCGCCGAGCTCGACGAGCTGGGTGCGGAGCCTCCAGCGGTCGTCGGCGTGAAGATCGGCGAAGCTGGTGCGGCCGTCGAGGCTCGCACACACGTCCTTGCACAGCGGCAGAGGATCGAGCGTCGCCAGCACGACGTCGTTGCCCGGAAAGGGATCGAGCACGTTGTCGATCATCTCCGACTCCAGCACCGCTGCCGCCGCGACGCCGTCCTGACGGGTTATCCGCTCGACCCGCTGCTCCGCCACGTGGCGATCCCTGAGGGCGTTCATCATGAATGCGAGGTGCGGTTCGGAGAGCTCCTGCTCGAGACGGCGGGCCGCCTCGGCGGTGGCCGTGATCTGGTCCGGCGACGTGCCCATGTTGAGGGCGAATGCGGCGGGCACGATCCCGATCAGCACGAGCATGATGAGGCCCATGCCCTTCTGCCCGTCGTTTGACCCGTGGGCAAAACTCACCCCCGTGCAGGTGCCGATGAGCAGGGCCCGGATCCACCACGGCGGCGGCCGGTCGCCATGCGGTGGCTCGTAGAGTTCCTTCGCGGGGATCAATGTGCGGCTCACGATCAGGAGCAGCGCCGCCAGGCCGAACCCGATGACCGGCGAGAGCAACAGCGCCATGCCCACTTCCGACGCCTTGTGCCAGTTGATGCCCTGGAAGATCGAGCCCTGCTCGAGCCACGCGTTCATCATTCCGACGCCCATGATCGATCCGATGAGCGAATGCGAACTGGAGGCGGGCAGCCCGCGGTACCAGGTGGCGAAATTCCAGATGATCGCCGCACCCAGGAGCGAGAGCACCATCGCCAGGCCGCGGCCCGTCTTGATGTTCACGAGCAGGTCGACCGGCAGCAGATGGACGATGCTGAAGGCCACGCCGATGCCGCCGGCGTGGACACCGATGAAGTTCCACAGCCCCGACCACACCACCGCCGGGGTCGGCTTGAGAGACTTCGTGTAGATCACCGTCGCCACGGCGTTGGCGGTGTCGTGGAACCCGTTGATCACCTCGAAGCCGAACGCGATCAAGAGGGCCACGACGAGCAGCAGCAGCTGCCCCGTGCCGAGCGCACCTACAGCGTCGAAGAATCCCATGCCGTCGTCCTGCGGGGAGGCCTGAAACTAGGCGGCAGCCGCGGCCTGAACAAGCCGCCCGCCGAACCGCATCGAATTCTCACATTTCCCACCGGAAGGCCGGGCCGTGAACAACGACCGGTGGCGGTGCGTATCCTTACCCGACGGCACCCGGGAGGCAGTCATGGCGCGGGGCGATCGGCTCGGGGTGGAACGGACTTTCGCCGGCGGTCTGGTCACGTACCGGCATCTGGGCGTCGATCTTGGTGACGGCACGGTCGTTCACGCCCGCCCCGACGACTTTTCGCGTCCGTTCGCGGGCGGACGCGTGGTGCGGACCTCGCTCGAGGAGTTCGCATCCGGGGCCGCCCCGACCACCGTGACCGAACCGCCCGCCCTCTACACGGCCGAGGAGGTCGCCGGCCGGGCGCTGGCCCACGTCGGCCGCGACGGCTACTGCCCCCTCGGCGACAACTGTGAGCACTTCGCCACCTGGTGCGCCACGGGGGCCCGCCGCAGCCGGCAAATCGAAGTGGCCGTCGCGCTCGCGACGGTCGCCGCGGTGTGGGTGGGCGGCACCGTCGCGCGGATCGCGCTCGGCGGCGGCCGATCACCGACCGCGTGAACTCCGCACCGGCTCACTCCGGCACTTGCGATCGAGCCCGGATGGTCTCGACCATGCGCCGCGAATACTCCTCGTCCCTGCCCAGCGAAAGGCCCGCGGCGGCTTCCCACAACCGGCGGCCACGGACACCGATCTCATCGAGCGAAACCAGCGCCAGCAGGCGGACGTCGGGATCGCTCGATCCGATGCCGGCATGCAGCACGTCGAGGGCGGGGCCGTCGTCCGCTTCCGGCTGGATCCTGCACAGCCAGCGGGCGGTGTTGATCTGCACGACCGGATCGGCGTCGGCGATCCGCGGGGCGATGACGGCGACGGCCGCAGCCCGATCGTGATGGCCGCCCGGTCGCAGTGCAGACCAGGCTGCGCCGCTCACGGCCCAGAAGCGGATGGCCGCTTCCGCGTGCGTGGCACGCTTTGCGTAGTGTTCGAGCGGCATTCCTTCGGCCGCGTCCCACGCGGCCGCGAGGATCGCGTCGTACCGCCGCGCCGCGGCTGCGTCGTCACCGGCCGGATGGAAGATCGCCCATTCGCTCCCGGCTGCACGGGCCTCGCGCCTGAGGATCGGCTCCGGCAGCACGCCCGTGTCGCGAGTCCGACGCATCCAGTCCCTGAGCGCCTCCCGCAGGCGGACGAGATCCGCCGCATCGGCCCCGTGCGAGGCGCGATCGGCGATTTCATCCGGATCGGCCTGCACGTCGAAGAGTTCCTCGACGGGGCGGCTGCGACGCGCAAACCAGTCGGCATTCGCGGGAAGCGAACCGGCGGCGAGGGCGGCCCGCAGCTCGCCCATGATGGGCACCCGTACCGCATAGTCGGGCTGGTCGTCCCCGGGAATCCATGGCAGGAAGTGGCGGACATAACGAAACCGGTCATCGCGGACCGTCCGCCCGAATCCGGGACTCGCGTCCATCCGATCTCGCACACCGACCACGACGTCGCGCCGGGCGGCATGGGGCCCGAGGATGCTGTGCCCCTCCATCCAGTCCGGGACCGGCAGACCGGCCAGATCGAGCATCGTGGGGCCGAGGTCCATGAGCGTCACGAGGCCGGCCGTGACGCCCTGCGGTGCCAGGCCGCCGGGCAGTCGCGCAGCCGTGGCAAACCGTTCCGGCACGGACACGAGGAGCGGCACGCGCAGGCCGTGCTCGGTGAGCGACCGCTTGCCGTGCGGGATACCCTCGCCGTGGTCGCCCCAGAAGACCACGATCGTGTCGTCCGCGAGGCCGTCGCTCGCGAGCTGGTCGAGAATCGTGCCCACTTCGATGTCGAGCGCCGCGGCGAGATCGAGCCGGCTGGCGAGGGCCGCGCGGATCACCGGCGTGTCGGGATACCAGGGGGGCACGCGAACCGCGGCCGGGTCGGCCCGACGGGCCTCCGGGAGGCTCTCGCGCACGCGGGCCGGGGTGTCGCCGAACAGACCGCTCTCGTGCGTGACGGTGCGATTGAAGACCGCGAAGAACGGCTGCCCGGGGTCGGGGCGGTTTCGCCAGTGGGCCTGTCCGCCCGATTCATTCCATCCCGCGGCGAACTCCTTGGCGAAGTTGTAGTCGGTCTTCGAGTTGTTCGTGCAGTAGTAACCCGCTGCGCGGAGCAATTTCGGAAAGCCGACGACGTGCGGAGGCGACACGGCCCGGCACCGCATCGGCAGGCTTCCGAGCGTGGTCGGCATCACGCCGGTGATGATCGCGGATCGCGACGGTGCGCAGACGGGCGCCACCGAGAACGCGGCGTCGAACCGCACGCCGGCGGCCGCGAGCGCGTCGATCCGCGGGGTGAGCGCCCGGCCTCCATAACAGCCGAGCGTGCCGGCCGACAGATCCTCCGCCGAGATCCACAGGATGTTTGGCCGGGGCGATTCGGCGGCGGCGGACCGGAGCAGGGCGGTCACCACCAGCATCGGCCCCCAGATCCAATGGATTCGCCACATGACGTTTCCTCACTCGAATTCGTCAACCGCCGTAATCGGACAGCGGTCCGGTGTGCCACGTCATTCGCAACGCGTTCAGGACGGCGACGACGTCGATCACCTCCTGAAGCAGCGCGCCGGCGGCCGGAGGCAGGAATCCCGCCGCCGCGAAACCCATGCCCACGAGGCTCGCCACCATGCCGCCCACGGCACTCTGGAGGGCGATCGACCGCATCCTGCGGCCGATGTGAAACAGCTCGTCGACGCGCTCGAGCGCCGAATCCATCACCACCGCGCCCGCCGCCTCGCTCGTGACGTCGCTGGCCGTGCCCATCGCGATGCCGACGGTCGCTGCGGCAAGGGCCGGGGCGTCGTTGATCCCGTCGCCCACGAACACCGTCGGCGCCTCCTTCGTCGCCGCTTCCACGATCGCCAGCTTGCCCTCGGGCTGGATGCCGGCATGCACCTCCCTGATGCCCACGATGTCGGCCAGCCAGCGGACCTCGCTCTCGCGGTCGCCCGACACGAGCATCACCCGCGACAGGCCGTGGGCGGGCTGCAGGTGACTCACGAAGTTGGCACCGTCGGCCCGAGGGGTGTCCCGGAACCGGAGCATGCCGGCGGTCGCGCCGTCGACCACGACCACGCACTCGAGCCCGCCCGCCTGCGCGGGGAGCAACGCGACGCCCGCGGGATCGAGCCCTGGCAGCTTCTGGCGGCTCGTGATCGCGACCGTGTGGGCCCGGCTGCCCGCGTCGACGGCCCGCACGCGGCCGGTCAGCCCCCGGCCCGGCCGTTCGGCGAGTTCCTCCACTTCCATCAGCCGCACGCCGCGATCCGCGGCCGCCTCCACCACGGCGGCGGCGAGCGGGTGCTTCGAATAGGTTTCGAGGGTCGCCGCGAGACCGAGCAGTTCCACCTCACTCCAGCCGCCGAACGTCAGGACATCGGTGAGTTTCGGCGCGCCGTAGGTGAGCGTCCCCGTCTTGTCGAAGATCGCCGTGCGACAGGTGTCGAGCCGCTCGAGGATCGAAGGGTCGCGGATCACGATGCCCCGCTTGGCCGCCAGGGACACCGCACCGATGATCGCCACCGGGATCGCGATCAGGAGCGGGCAGGGGGTGGCGACGACGAGCACGGCGAGGAACCGCGTGGCGCTGCCGCTGAAGAACCATGCGGCGGCGGCGATCATGACCGCCAGCGGCGTGTAGAACGCCCCGAGCGTGTCGGCCATCCGGCGCAGCGG
>RFPF01000054.1 GCA_009926295.1 Planctomycetia bacterium | reverse complement strand
GAGCATCGCGACGACCACCAACAGATCCTGAAGCAGCAGCACCGCCACCGCGATCCGGCCGTGCGGCGTGCCGGTTTCGCCGCGCTCCGCGAGCAGCCTGAGGACGATCGCGGTGCTCGACATGGCCACGAGAATGCCGGCGAACACCGCCTGCGCGAGCGTTCCGAGATACCACCATGTCGCGAGCATCACGACGACCGTCGTGCCCACGATCTGCGGCACGCCGATCCGCGCCATGTCCGGCAGCATCACCATCAGCCGCGACATCGAGAACTCGAGGCCCACGGTGAACAGCAGCACGATGACGCCGATCTCCGCCAGGAGTTCGACGCTCTCGACGTCGGACACCAGCGACAGGCCGTAGGGGCCGACGAGGACGCCCGAGACGAGGAGCCCCACGACGCTGGGCAGGTGCGCGCGGCCGAAGGCGAAGACGACGACCGCCGTCACCGCGAACACCACGAGCAGGTCGGCCAGGAACATGCCCCCAGTCTGCCCGCCGCAGGCCCTGAAAAACAGCCGTACGCGGCGGCATTTCGGGGTTGGGCGGGAATCCTCCCGCCTGCTATGGTCCCGGGCGAACCCCCGGGCTTCCCCGTATGCACTCCGTCGCCCGTCGCCTCCCATCCGCCGCCGGGCTGGCCTTGCTTCTCGCCGGCCTCTGCCTCGTCGCGCGGGCGGAAGAGCCGATCGAGATGCGCGTTGAGAGCGAGATCTTCGCCGACCGGGGCACCGAGCCGGTGGCCCGGAGCCTCACGCTGTTCCGCGCCGGTCTCGCCTGGGACTTCCTCGAAGGGACGAAGCCCGGTGAGACGTCCGAGATCGTGCTGCACGATCCGGCCCGCGAGCGGGCGGTCGTCATCGATCCCTTGCGCAACATCAAGACCCACGTCGACGCCGTCCGCCTCGAGCGGCTGAGCGCGTCGCTGGCGGCATGGGCCCGCCGATCCGACGACCGGCTCATCCGCTGGGCCGGTGGACCCGAGTTCGACGAAGGCCTGCGGATGCACGAGCACACGCTCGAACTCGCGGGCCCGCGCGTGCGGTATGAGGTCGCCTTCGACACCGCCCCGTCGCCCGACGCCGCCGCGCTCTACCGTCATTTCGCCGACACCGCCCTCCTGCTCAGGGCGCTCCTGCATCCGGGTGGCATCCCGCCTGCGCCACGGCTGGCGATCAACAGGCGGGTCGCGGCGGCAGGAGGCATCCCGGAATCCGTGACGCTCGAGATCGATCCCCGCATCGCGATCCTCGGGGGCCGCCCGCAGACACTTCGGTCGGTGCATCGCTTCCACCCGCGCCTGCTCGCCTCCGACGAGGAGCGACTCGAGGACGCCGAGGCCCGCGTGGCGCTGGCGGAGCAGGTCGATGTGGCGACGTTCGTGGCTCCCGCCACGTCGGCGGCCGTGACCGCCGCCAAGTAGCGGCGCGACCGGCACAACGCGTCCAGCCGGTGCCGCGTCGCGTACTCCCAAGAAGGTCCGCCCGACCGGCCGATGTTTCCCCATGGGCACAGCTTGCCCAGCCGTGCACGACGGCGCTCCTTCATCATCCATCCATTCATTCCGGAGGCATCCATGCTCGTTCTCTCCCGCAAGCAAAACCAGCGGATCCGTGTCGGTGACTCGGTCGTCGTGACGGTGGTGCGCGTCAGTGGCGACAAGGTCAGGATCGGGATCGAGGCTCCGGAGAGCATGCGGGTGCTGCGGGACGAACTCGAAGACGACGGCCTGGGCGACGTGATCCTCGAGCCGGCGGACTCGCTCCCGATCCCGCGGCTCCTGAGATTCGTCGGCTGACGGTGGCTGCCCGCGGCCGGGGAGCACTGGAACGGTGGCGGCGGCCGGTCGCCGGCGTGGCGTGCGCCATCCTCGGCGGCCTCGTGATGATCGCGGTCCTGCTCAAGCATGAGCCGGCTCTCGTGGCCGGGGCGGCCCGCTCCGCCGGCGTCGAACGGTCCGCGGCTCGCATGGTCACGAAGGGGGCCGCACTCCACGCCGCGGTGAGCCGGCCCGGGCCTTGGGGGGCCGCGTTCGCCGACCACGAACTCAACGCGTGGCTGGAGGTCGATCAGCCGCTGAACCATCCGAACCTCCTTCCCGAAGGAATCTCGCGGCCCAGGGTGAGGTTCCGCCCGCAGAGGGTCGAGGCGGTCGTGCGGCTCGGCACCGGCCCGCTTTCGGCCTTCGTGTGGTGCGACCTCGAAGTCGTGCTCCGGGGCGTGAATCAGCTGCAAATCACCGTCCACTCGGCGACCGTTGGGGCGGTCCCGGTGCCGACGGCGTTGATCCTCGCGGAGATCGCCCGGGGCGTGGCGACGTTGGGCGTGGACGCGCAGGTGCGCCGCCTGGATGGCAGGATGGCCCTGGTCGTCTACATTCCCGGATCAGCCGGGCGCGACGGGCCACAATGGCGGCTGGATTCGCTGCGGATCGACGACGGCGAGATGATCGTGGCCGGCGAAAGTCGCGCCGGCGGCTCCGAGCCGCCGGGGCCGGCGCGGGACCCGTGACGAGGGAGGGTGCGATGGCTCGACTGCAATTTCTGGGCGCCGCGGGGATGGTTTCCGGGTCGAGGCATCTGATCGAGACCGCCCGCCACCGGGTGCTCGTCGACTGCGGGCTCTTCCAGGGTGAGAAGCGGCTCCGCGAGAGGAACTGGGAGCGGTTTCCCGTGCCGGCAGATTCGCTCGAGGCCGTCGTGCTCACCCACGGACACATCGACCACTCCGGCTGGCTGCCGCGGCTGGTGCGCGAGGGGTTCAAGGGGCCGATCCTCGCCACACCCGCGACCGCCGACCTGCTCCCGCTGCTCCTGTACGACTCCGCGAAATGCCAGGGGGAGGACGCCGAATACGCCAACCGCAAGGGCTTCTCGCGGCACCGTCCCGCCCTCCCCCTGTACGACGAGCGCGATGTCGACGACGCCCTGAGGCTCGTGAAGCAGGTGCCACGCGGGGAATGGTTCACTCCTGCCCCCGCCGTCAAGTGCCGCTACCACGAGGCGGGGCACATGCTCGGCAGTTCGTTCATCGAGGTGGAGATCGAGTCGCGACGGGTCGTCTTCTCGGGCGACGTCGGCCGCTACGACGCCCCTCTCTACAAGGATCCCGTGCCGCCGCCGCCGTGCGACTATCTCGTCTGCGAGAGCACCTACGGCGACCGCGACCATCCGCCCGTCCGGCCGCTCGACGACCTCGAGGCCGCGACGCGGGAAGCACTGGCACGCGGAGGCATGATGCTCGTGGCATCATTCGCGATCGGCCGTTGCCAGCAGCTCGTCTATCTGCTTCGCACCCTCATGGCGTCGGGGCGGATTCCCGAGGTGCCGGTGTGGATCGATTCGCCCATGGCGGTCGACGCAATGGAGGTGTTTCGCCGTCACGTGGCGGAGCACGACTTCTCCGAGGCGGCCATGGCGGGCGTGGCCGAGTCGCTCGCCTCGCCGTTCGTTCACATGGCCAGGACGGCCAACGAATCGAAGGCGATCAACGCCCACCGCGGCCCGGGTATCGTCATCGCCTCCAGCGGGATGATGAACGGGGGGCGCATCCTCCACCACCTCGCGCAACGGCTGCCCGACCCCCGCACGACCGTGCTCGTCGCGGGCTTTCAGGCGGCAGGCACCCGCGGCCGGACCCTGATCGACGGGGCCGAATTCCTCCGCATCCACGGTCGCGACATCCCGGTGCGGGCCGCGATCCGCCGCGTCGACGCCCTCTCCGGCCACGCCGATCGTCACGAGCTCGGCCGCTGGCTCCGCGGCCTGCCGGCCCCGCGGAGGCTGTTCCTCGTGCACGGGGAACCTCCGGCCGCCCGCGGCCTGGCGGAATATTTGCACTCCACCTTTGGCTGGGAAGCCACGATCCCTACCATCGGCGAGAGTTTCGACCTCGGTTGAAACGCACAACCCCGGGGAACCCGTGATGAAGAAGAATCGCCGCAAAGGAGCGAAGCCCTGCGGCCCCCTCCCCGACGCGCTTCTCGGAGACGACGTCGCGCTGGCGGCGTCGAACATGGAGGCCATCCTCGAATCGCCGAGCAACCTGCTGGCGATGGACGATCGGGCCCTCCTCGACAAGGTCGAGATGCGGGGCGTGCGGATGCTGCTGGAGTTGAACAAGCCCGAACTCGCACTCCAGGCCCATGCGATCACATCGACTGTCATCGTGTTCGGAGGCACCCAGATTGTCGAGCGGCCCGCGGCCGAGCGCAGGCTGGAGGAGGCCCGCCGTGCCCTTGCCAAGGCGCCGGACGACAGGAAGCTGGCCCGGGAAGTCGGCCGGAGCGAGCGGCTCCTCGAGCGCAGCCGCTACTACGATGCAGCCCGCGAGTTCGCCAGGCTCGTCTCGATCGACAACCAGTGCGAGGACCACCGCGACTTCGTCATCGTCACCGGTGGAGGGCCGGGCATCATGGAGGCGGCCAACCGCGGCGCGTTCGACGTCGGCTGCCAGTCGATCGGCCTCAACATCAAGCTCCCGGCCGAACAGCAGCCCAATCCGTTCATCACTCCGGAACTCTGCTTCCAGTTCAAGTATTTCGCGCTCCGCAAGTTCCACTTCATCCTCCGCGCCGCGGCAGTGGTCCTCTTTCCCGGCGGCTTCGGCACGCTCGACGAGATGTTCGAGACGCTCACGCTCCGCCAGACGCACCGCATGCAGCCCGTGCCCATCATCCTGTTCGGCCGGGAATACTGGTCGAAGGTCATCGACTTCCAGCAGATGGCCGACGATGGCGTGATCGCCGACGACAACCTCTCCCTGTTCTCGTGGGCGGAGACGGCCGAAGACGCGTGGCGGCAGATCGTCGAGTTTCACGATCGCCATCGGCCCACCCCGTCGTGACGGGCCGCCGCGGACGCCTCAGGTCGCCACGGCGGCCGGGAGGTCGATCGTGAACGTGCTGCCGTCGCCGGGCGTGCTCTCCACCGAAATGGCGCCGCCGTGGGCCCTGACGATGTGCTTCACGATCGACAGCCCCAGCCCGGTGCCACCAAGCTTCCGGCTGCGGGCCTTGTCGACCCGGTAGAACCTCTCGAAGAGCCGGGGCAGATGCTCCGCCTCGATGCCACACCCCTCGTCGCGGACGCGGATTCGCACCAGCGCCGCGTCGTTCGCGGTGGATTCCTCCGCCGCGCTCACCCAGATGGTGTCGCCCGTGTCACTGTACTTGATGGCGTTGTCGACGAGATTGATCACGGCCTGCTCGAGGAGCGCTGGATTGACGTCGGCCTCGAGTCCGCCGTCGCAGGACACCTCGACGGTCACCGAGCGGTCACGGGCCCGGGGCTGGCAGTCGGCGACGGCGGCAGCGAGGACGGCGAGCACGTGAACCCGCTCCAACGGCAGGTCTCCCGCCCCCTCGCTCTGCTCGATGCGCGACAGCGCGAGCAAATCCTCGATGATCGCCTCGAGCCGTTCGGCCTGCCGGGCGACGATCTGGAGGAATCGCCGATTGTCGACTGGATCCTCGGCGGCACCGTCAAGCAGCGTCTCCACGAAGCCCTTGATGGAGGCGATCGGCGTCTTCAGTTCGTGTGACACGTTCGCCACGAAGTCGCGGCGCACGTTCTCCAGCCGCTGGATGTCGGTGACGTCGTTCAGCACGATCACCGCCCCGCCCTCCCCCGAAACGTCTCGCAGGGCGGTGCCGCGCAGCCGGATCGTGCGATCGCGGCTGCCGCGGATCACGAGGTCGTCCTCGACGGGCTCGCGGCAGTCGATCGCGAGCAGCGCGAACCTCCGCAAGTCGGGATTGCGCACGACCTCCTGGAGCGGCCGCCGCAGCGACTTGTCGAGGTCGAGCCCGAGGAGCTCCGCCGCGCCGTGATTGATGCTCACGATCCGCTGCCGCGCGTCGATCGCCAGCACGCCCTCGATCATGCTGCCGAGCACGGCCTCCTGCTGCGTGCCCTGGCGGCCGATCGTCAGGCCGCGCTCCACGAGCTGCTCCCGGAGGGCCGAGAAAGCGGCCGCGAGGTCGGCGAGCTCGGCCGTCTCGACGACGGGCAGTCGGGCCTCGAAGCGGCCGGCGGCGAGCCGGGCGGCGGCGGCGGAGAGCTCGCGCACCGGACGCGCCGTCCGCCGCGCGATCACGTATCCGCCCGCCAGCGCCAGCGTGGCGGCGAGGAGATATCCGGCGAGGAGCCGTCGCTGTGCGCCGGCGAGTTCGTGGTCGGCCGCCGAGGTGTCGGCGGTGACACGCACGATGCCCACCGGGTCACCCGGAGGTCCGACGGCGAGCGCTACGGCATGCACGCGGCGGCCGGATGACGCGTCGTAGCGGCTGGCCCGGGCAAAGCCACCGGCACGGGCCTCCTCCAGCAGCGTCCCTCGCTCCACGGGCGCCGGGCCGGACATCGCCAGCAGCGGCGCGCCGTCACCCGCGAACAGGTCGACGCTCACGCGGGCGGTGCGGGCGATTTCGCGTCCCGCCGCCAGGAACGCCTCGTCGCGCATCGAACCCGCGTCCTCGGGAAGCCGTGCGGCGAGCCCCGCGGCGGCGTCGGCCATCCGCCGAGTCTGCGCCTCGTCGGCGAGCCGCGCGAGCTGCACCGATGCGAGCCAGAAGCAGGCGGCGAACACGACCGCCACCAGCGCGCTCCAGCCGGCGAACAGCTGCCAGACGAACCGGGTTCTGGGCATGGACCGCGCTGACCTCGAGGGTCACGCCCGGAACCGGTATCCCACGCCGCGGACGGTTTCGACGTAGGAGCCGAACTCGCCCAGCTTCTTGCGCAGGCCGGCGACTTGCACGTCCACCGAGCGCTCCGTCACAGGATAATCCGCCCCCTTGACCGCGTCGACGATCTGCGCGCGGGTGTAGGCCCAGCCCGGCCGTTTTGCCAGGAATTGCAGCAGGGCGAACTCCGTGTACGTCAATTCCAGCGGCTGACCGGCGAGCGTCACCTCATGGCGGCCGGGGTGGATCGATATCTCGTGCGCTTCGATCGTCGTGTCCAGTTCGTTGCGCACCTGGCTCTCGCGCCGCCGCAGCAAGGCTCTCACCCGGGCGGACAGCACCCGCGGGCTGAACGGCTTGGCGATGTAGTCGTCGGCGCCGCGCTCGAGGCCCGCCACCATGTCGGCCTCCTCGCTCTTGGCGGTGAGCATGATGATGGGGATGTCGCGCGTCTTGGGATCGCCCTTCAGCCGGCGACACACCTCGAGGCCGTCCACAGCGGGAAGCATCAGGTCGAGAACGATCAGATCGGGCGGCTGCTTGCGGGCGGCCTTCAGGGCATCCTCGCCGGTGCCGACGCCGGTCACTCGATAGCCCTCGCGGATCAGGTTGTAGCTGACGAGCTCGAGCAGATCCTCCTCGTCGTCAACGACGAGGATCGACTGGCCTCCGACCTGGTCGACCGACTTCGTCTTGGCCATGGCGATTCCCGTGATCGATGCGGCTGGCGGGGATGAGGTAAGCATCTGCGACAGTCTAACTCGGCCGGCAGAGCCTCCGGAATCGTTAGATTTCGATGAGTCACGACAGCAGCAGCTCGATGTCGTCGGCGGTGAGTGTGGCAAGCATGCTGTCGTCCGCGCGCACGATGGAATCCGCCAGCTCACGCTTGCGGTCCTGGAGCGCGAGGATCTTCTCCTCGACGGTGTCCTTCGCGATGAGCCGATAGGCGAACACCCGCCGCGTCTGGCCGATCCGGTGGGCGCGGTCGACCGCCTGCGCCTCGACGGCCGGATTCCACCACGGGTCGAGGATGTAGATGTAGTCTGCGGCGGTGAGATTGAGGCCCTGTCCGCCCGCCTTCAGGCTGACGAGAAACAACCGGCAGTCGGGGTCCTCCTGGAACCGGACGACTCGGGCCTGCCGATCGGTCGTCTTGCCGTCGAGGTATTCGTAGTTCGAGCCGCGGGCGTCGAGCTGGCGACGGAGTATCGAGAGGAAGCTGGTGAACTGGCTGAAGACCAGCACCTTGTGCCCCTCGGCGATCACCTCGTCGAGCTGCTCGAGGAGGAGGTCGAGCTTCGCCGCCGGCTCGTCGATCCGCGCCGGGTCGACCAGCCCCGGATGGCACGCGGTCTGCCGCAGCCGCAGGAGGGCCTCGAGAACCGCGATCCGCGAACGTCCGACGCCCACGCGGCCGATCCGCCCGGTCAACTCCTGGCGGTAGTGCTCGCGCAGTTCGTCGTAGGCCCGCCGCTGCTCGACTCCCAGTTCGCAGTAGATCGTCTGCTCCGTCTTCTCCGGGAGGTCGGCGAGCACCTGCGCCTTCGTCCGCCTCAGGAGAAACGGTCGCACGGCGCGGGCCACGATCTCCGCGGCGTCCACGCCGCGGCCGCCGGCCAGGAACTGGCGCAGCCGCGTCGCGCTGCCGAGCTGCCCCGGATTGAGGAACTCGAAGATGCTCCACAGCTCGCCGATGTGATTCTCGACCGGCGTGCCGGTGAGCGCGAGACGGTGCCTGGCCTTGAGCAGCCGGCAGGCCTTGGCCGCCTGGCTGGCGGCATTTTTTATCGACTGGGCCTCGTCGAGCACGACGTAATCGTATTCGGTCTCGCGGTGCCGGAGGACGTCGCGCCGCAGCGTCCCGTACGTCGTCAGGATCACGTCGGATTCCAGCAGCGTCGCGGAATCTTCGGTCCGCGAACTCCCGGTGTGATTCACCACCCGGAGGCTGGGCGCGAACTTTCGCGCCTCCTCGACCCAATTGAAGACCAGGCTCTTGGGCACCACGATCAGCGTCGGACGGTGCGGCACGCCAGCCGCACGGGAAAGGGTCTGCCGGCGCACGAGCATGGCGAGCACCTGGATCGTCTTGCCAAGGCCCATGTCGTCGGCGAGGCAGCCGCCGAGCCCCGTCCGCTCTAGGAAGGCCAGCCATCCGAGCCCCTCGCGCTGGTAGTGCCTCAGGGTTCCGATGAAGCCGTCCGGCTCCGGCTCCGCCTCCGGCCGCTCACCGCGCGCGAGTTCCTCGCGGATCGCTTCGAAAGCCTCGTCGACGCGCGACCGGGGCTGTCCGGCGAGGAGGGCGTCGAGCAGCGCCACCTGGATGCGGCCATAGCGGAGGCGACCGTCGTGCCTGTCGGCCAGCGCCAGCATCGGCTCCAGCCGTTCCGCGAATCCCTCCGGCAGCACCCCGACGGATCCGTCGGACAACGGCACCGTCCGCTCGCCCTTTGCGAGCGCCTCCAGCAGTGCCGGCATCTCGGCGATCGGGCCGCCGAAATCGACGCTCCCGGAGAGCTCGAACCAGTCGATGCCGCTGGTGACGTTCCACGACACGCTTCCGGCCGGCCGATACCGCCGTCCGGCGACCTCGACCGCCCAGCCCTCGGCCGCGAGCTGCGAGACAGAGGCATCGAGCCTCGCTCGTGGAATCTCCACGTGGTGGGTGGACGGGGCGGCAGCGCCGCCCTGCCGCGGCGGCACGACGCCATGGCGGGGCAGCATCGCGATGGCCGCACGTTCCGCGGCACGGTCGCGCCGCACGAACACTCGGCGGGCCGGATCTGCCGCACCTCCGGCCTGATCGTCGGCAGCGACCTGGAGGACGCCGTAGTCGAACCAGATTCGGCCCGCCAACTGCACGCGCGGCACGGCGCGGCGCCGGGCAGGGCGGCGTGAACCCTCGCCGACATCCTCCTCGTCCACGTCCACCGATGGTGTGTCGTCGAGAACCAGCTTCGGCCGCGGCGGACCCGACTCCACCCGCCATCCGGTCCACGCCGGCAGCTCGATCCGCGGCACCTCGGCCAGGCCAGCCAGCCGCTCGATGAGCCCGTCGACCTGGCTGCCCGCGAGCTCGATCGCCCCGCGACGCTCGAACTGCTCCAGCCACCGCACCGGGCCGCCCCATCCGTCGCCGCCGATCGAGAGCCGTGCGAGCCGATCGGAAAAGACGACGAGGCCCGCCCGGAGGATCGCCCGCGGCTCCTTGAGATCCTTGCGTTGACTGCCGCGCACGAGCATCCCCCGGAGCGTGGCCTTGGCGGGCGGCCGCACGGCCCGCGGCGCGTCCGACATGTCTTCGAGCGTTTCCGCCTTGTAGCTCGCGGAGTCCTCCGGCTCGAGCACGAGCGCGAACTCCCACGGCCGGCCGCCGTCCCACGTCAGTGGAATCACGTTGTCGGGAGCCCGTCTCGGCTCCGGCTGCACGACCAGGCGTCCCATCTCGCACACCAGCGCAAGATGGGCCGTCACGGCCTGCGGACTGACCGCGATCCGGGCGATCGTGCGAAACTCGATGGGCTCGACACCGCCCGACTCCCCGACCGCAGCCGTGCCCACGAGCTGGGCGAGGAGGGATCGCTCGGCCTCTTCCAACGCGCGGAACTCGACGTCTGCATCGGGCCCGATGACGACCGGCTGCGGCCGGCCCGCGGCGTTCCCGGCCACATCGAGTTGCATCCTGCACGGCACGAGCACCGCGGTCCGGGCCTCGGCCGAGGCGTTGAGGTCGAGCAGAAACACCAGCGCCCCGCCCGACCGTCGGCCATCGACGAGTTCGATCGCCTCGGCCCGGACCGCGGGCTCGACGAGCCGGCGCCGCTCCTCGAGATCGACGGCCCATGCCGGGAGACGAGCCGCCGCACGCCGTCCGACCGCGGAGACCGCCGCCACGGCGGAAGGCGCCGACACCCGGCGCGAACGGCCCGCCGGTTCCACCGCGGGCCACGACGGCTCCGGTTCGTGGGCATCGAGACCTTCTGCGTCCTCGTCCGCGATGATTTCGAGCGCGACGGGCGTGTGATCGTGGATGCTGGAGAAAAGTCCGCGGCGGTCGACCTCGAGGATCGTCGCCGCGAGGGCCGAGCAGGGCCGCCCACCCCGCCCGGCGAGGCTCGTGCTCTTGCTCTCGATCGTCATCCCGCCGCGCCTGCCGACGGCGAGTTCGAGCAGCACGTCGTGGGTCGTCCCGGTGTCGTCGGTCACGGCCGCCCGCACCTGGCCGGCCCGCGGGCACGAGATCCGCACTGCGGCCGCCGCCCGCGCGGCGGCTATGTCGCGCTTGTC
The DNA here is from genome assembly GCA_009926295.1 of Planctomycetia bacterium. Classification (GTDB taxonomy): domain Bacteria; phylum Planctomycetota; class Planctomycetia; order Pirellulales; family UBA1268; genus RGVT01. The sequence goes on along the minus strand of RFPF01000054.1, from coordinate 3,728 downwards.
GAACAGATGAAACAGCCGCTTCTCGAGGCTCGTCATGCCGCGCAGGTACCCTCGGGTGGTGGATTGCGCACGAGCGCTCGACGCCGAAAGGCGTACGCGGCGCCCAACACGCTATCGTACCCCGCGGGGCCGTCGGTTGGCGAGGGAGAACACGCCGCACGCTACGCGTGCTTCACCGCGGCGATGAGTTCGAGGACGTTCTCGACCGGCGTTTGGGGGAGCACGCCGTGGCCGAGATTGAAGATGTGGCCGGGGCGTCCGCCGGCCCGGGCGAGGATGTCGCGGGCGCGGTGGCGGATCGTGTCGCGGTCGGAGAGCAGCACGGCCGGGTCGAGGTTGCCCTGGACGGCGTGGTCGGGGCCGATCACCCGCCGGGCGTCGTCGATCGCGATCCGCCAGTCAACGCCGATCACCGTGCCGCCGGCCTCGCAAAGCAGCGGCAGGAGCGCGGGGTTGCCGGTGGCGAAGTGGATCACCGGGCCGTGGACCGCTGCGGCGGCGATCGCGGCGTGGCTGTGCGGGAGGACGTAGCGGCGGTAGTCGTCCGGCCCGAGGCAGCCCACCCAGCTGTCGAACACCTGCACGATCTGTGCGCCTGCGGCGAACTGGGCCACGAGGTAGCGGCCCACCGCCCGCGCGAGTCGCCCCATGAGATCGTGCCAGGCGGACTCGTCCCGGTACATCAGCGACTTCGTGTGCAGCCACGCCTTGCTGCCCCCGCCCTCGACACAGTAGCTCGCGAGCGTGAACGGGGCACCTGCGAACCCGATCACGGGGATCGAGTCGTCGAGGCCCGCCCGCGTGGCCCGGACGACGTCCATCACGTACCCGAGCGGATCGACGTCCTCGAGTTCACGGAGCCGCGGCACATCGGCGGCGGAACGGATCGGGTTGTGGATGATCGGTCCCTCACCGGCTGCGAACTCCAGGTCCATGCCCATCGGTTCGAGGATCGGCAGCAGATCGCTGAAGATGATGGCCGCATCGACCCCGAGCCGCTCGACGGTGGCGATCATCACCTCCGCGGCGAGGCGGGAATTCTTGCAGAGCTCGAGAAACCCCACCTTCTCCCGCACCGCCCGGTATTCGGGAAGGTAGCGGCCAGCCTGCCGCATCAGCCAGATCGGCGTTCGCTCCACCGGCTCGCGCCGACAGGCCCGCATCATGAGCGACTGCCGCCTCCGCTCCGCCTGGGATGCGGCGGGGTCGATCACGAGGCTGGCACGGGCGTCGGGCATCGCCATGAGTATACCCGCGGAATCGCGCCCTCCCGCCTCCAAGCCCGGCGGACCGAACTACAATGGTGCCGTTCAGATCGCGTGCCCGGACGGCCTTCAGATGACCGCCTTCATCTCCGGAATCTCCGTCGTCTGCTTCGCCGCGAGCTATCTCGTGGCGCTCGTCTGCGAGGCGTCGCGGCCCCTGTTTCGTTCGGGCGTGCGTGGCGCGACGCTGCTTGCCTTCGCCGCGGCGGGCTTCGTCGCCCACACGCTGTTCCTCGGCTGGCGCGCCGCCACGGAGCCGGCCGTGCCACTCTCGAGCGCATTCGACTGGTACCTGCTCGCGGCGTGGGTGCTGGCCGGAGGATACGTGTGGCTCATGCTGGCCAACCCGCGGACGCAGGTGGGGCTGTTCCTGCTGCCGGTCGTGCTCGGACTCATCGGAGCGGCGGAGCTCTCCAGCCGGGCGCCGTTTCCGCAGTCGCCGGCGACGCAGGTGTGGGGCGCGGTCCACGGATCATTCAACCTCGCCGCGAGCGTCGCCGTCGCCGGGGGCGCGGTCGCCGGGCTGATGTGGCTCATCCAGGCGGCGAGGCTCGCCGGCAAGCGGGCGCCGGCCCAGGGTCTGAGGCTGCCGAGCCTCGAACTGCTCGCCGCCACGGTCTCCCGGGCGGCCCACTTCGCGGCGTGGACCGCGGCGGCGGGATTTTTTTCGGGGCTGGTGCTCAATGCGGTAAATCGCCGCCGCGGACTCCTGGAGACGGTGCCGTGGGACGATCCGGTCGTGCTGCGGATGGGTGCGCTCGTGGCGTGGCTCGTGGTCGCGGCCGGGCTCGGACGGGCTCTCGTCACGCGGCCCGACGGGGCGCGACGGGCCGCGTGGCTCTCGCTCGTGAGTTTCGTCGTGCTCACCGCTTCGATCCTCTGGGGCGTGCTCGGCCCGACGCGGCACGGCGTGCCCCCGGTACCCACGCCTTCCGCATCCTCGACGACCCAGCTGCAGGAGGCGGCCCCATGACGCTCGCCTTCGTGGGAGGCACCCACCGCACCGTCCCGCTGCAGGTGCGCGAGCGGCTCGCCTTCTCCGCCGAGCAGGCAGCCGAGGCCCTGCGCCGCTTCCGCGACCGGTTTCCCGGACGCGAGGCCGTGCTCCTCTCGACGTGCAACCGGGTGGAGCTCTACGCGGCCGGCGAGGAGGCCGCGACACCTCCGCCGGCAGAGCAGCTGGTGTCGTTTCTGGCCGAATGCCGCGGCATCGACGCGGCGGAACTCGCCCCACTGCTGGCCCGCGAGAGCGACGAGGCCGTCGTGCGGCACCTGTTCAGCGTCGCCTCGGGGCTCGACAGCATGGTGCTCGGCGAGCCCCAGATCGTGGCACAGGTGAAGCAGGCCTGGGCCCTCGCGCAGCGCACCGAGACGACCGGTCCGCTCACCGGCGGGATGTTCCAGGCGGCGCTGCGCACGGCGAAGCGCGTGGCCAGCGAGACGGCCATCGGCCGTGAGCGGCTCTCGATTCCCAGCGTGGCGGTGTCCGACTTCGCCCGCGGCGTGTTCGAGACGTTCGCCGACAAACGCGTGCTCGTCATCGGGGCCGGCAAGATGGCCCACGAGACGCTCCGCTACCTGCGGGAGGCCGGCGCGACCGACATCGTCGTCGTCAACCGCACGGCGGATCGCGCCGACCGCCTTGCCGCGCGTCTGGGCGGCAGGCCAGGAAGGTTCGCCGACCTCGCCGCCGAACTCACCGCCGCCGACCTCGTCGTGAGCACGACGGGTGCGGGCGAGCCGGTCGTGACCGCCGGCCTCTTCGCTCGCGCCGAGGCGGGACGCGCCGGGCGTCCGCTCGTCGTCCTCGACCTGGCGGTGCCGCGGGATTTCGAAGCCACGATCGCGGGGAGGCCGGGCGTATGGCTGTACACGATCGACGACCTCGGCGCGGCCTGCGACGCCAACCGCAAACGCCGCCAGCGCGAATTGCCTGCCGCCGTGGGAATCGTCGATCTGCACCACCGCTCGACGGCCCCGGTGATCGCACGACTGCGGGCCGGCTGGACGGAGACGGGCGACGCGGAACTCGAGCGGCTCTTCCGCCGCCTCCCCGGGCTCGACGCCGCCGCCCAGGCCGAGATCCGCCAGGCCTTCGAGCGCTACGCCGCCAAGATGCTCCACTCACCGCTCACGTCGCTCCGCAATGAAAGCCACTCCGGCCCACCCCACGGCCTCCTCGACGCCCTCAAGCGGCTCTTCGATCTCAAGGATTGACCGCTACGGCAGACAATAGGCGAGGGCCAGGAGGGCGTAGCTGGTCACCAGCGTCGGGTTGTCCTCCATCCAGCGCGGGTTCTCGTTGGTCCATGAGCCGTCGGGCTTCTGCTTGGCCAGCAGCACCGTGGAGAGTTCGTCGCGCCAATCGTGTGCCGTACCGGCGGCGTCGGTGAAGGTGTCTTGGCCGAGCACGTCGAGCGACTTGGCCGCGGTGTGGAAGTAGTAGTAGAGGCCCGCCTGACC
>RFPF01000053.1 GCA_009926295.1 Planctomycetia bacterium | reverse complement strand
GTCGAACTCGATTCGCGCCCGGGCGGGCGGTGTCTCGGGAGCCGCCGGCGGCTGAGGGGGGGGCGGGGAGGCCGTCGGTCCGTCCGGCACGCGGACCGGGCTGGCGGACGCGTGCGTCCGCGCGGCGAACGCCCCCCGAATCCGCTGCAGGAGCCTGTCGCGCACCGTCTCCTTCGCACGCGGCTCGACGACGGGCGCGACCGCCGCGATCGGCGAGCGTTCCGACGTGCCCGTGTCGTCGGGCTCGGCGAGCGCAATGCCGGATGCATCCGCGGCCGATTCGTCGACGTCGACTTCGGATGCGCCGACGTCAGCAGCGTCGGTTTCGTCGGACGAAGACTCGTCGCAGAGGGGTGCCGCGGGCGCGCGATCCGCGGAGGCTGCCGCCGCGACCTCCTCGGGCGCGTTCGGCTCCTCGTCCGCCAGCACGGCGATGTCGATGCCGGACACGAATTCGCCGGGTTCCGTCAGGACGTCTGCGACCGGCGGCGGTGACGCGAGCGCCGGTGGCGCGTCGACGACCCTCGCCGGGACTGCATTGCGGGCGGCGCCGTCGGAACGGGCCTGCGGGACGGCCGGCGAGCGGTGCGGCAGGTTCGATGAGGTGATGCGCTGGCCGATCGGCCGCCGGCCCGTGGCGGCGGTCGCGCTCGTCGATTGGGCGACGGTCGAGTAGGGCCGCTCCGGCCGGGGCTCCGCGGCCATGGCCGAGGGGCAGGAACCCACGAAGGCGGCGAGCACGGCGGCCAAGCCGCCCAGTCCACGACTCCCAAGGGCGATGCGCGTCATACGGGTCTCGATCCAAAGGGTGGTCCGGTCTTGACGGTGGTATCGGTCGTTCGGGTGTCGAAGTTTCGTGAGTCTGCTACATTCCCGCCGCCGAGTTTCCCATCCCCCCCAGACGACCTCCGCGAGGCGAGACGCATGACGACCGCAGTCTTCCCGGCCGACGTGGCCCACCCGACGAAATGGCGAGCCCTGGCGGCCCGGGTCCTCGCCGACGGTGCCATCGACCGCGACGAGGCGCGTGCCATCCTCGAATCCCCCGACTCGGAACTGCTCGACGTCCTCGCCGCCGCCTGGCGGGTGCGACAGCGGCATTTCGGCGGCACGGTGCAGCTGTTCTTCCTGATGAACGCCAAGAGCGGGCTGTGTCCCGAGGACTGCGGCTATTGCAGCCAATCGAAGGTGTCGGACGCCGACATCCCGCGCTACAACCTCCTCTCCGCCCCGAAGCTGCTCGAGTCGGCGCGGGTCGCCGCGGAGCGGCAGTCGAAGACGTTCTGCATCGTGATCTCGGCGCGTGGCCCCTCGGAGCGGGAGGTCGACTTCGTGTGCCAGATCGTGCCCGAGATCAAGCGGCGGTACGGTCTGAATGTGTGTGCGTGCCTCGGGCTGCTGACTCCCGACCAGGCCCGGCGGCTCGCCGCGGCCGGAGTCGACAAGGTGAACCACAACCTCAACACGTCCGAGCGGTTCTATCCGGAGGTCTGCACCACGCACACCTACGCCGACCGGGTCGCGACCCTCGAGGCCTGCCGCGCGGCGGGACTGCAGCTGTGCAGCGGTGGCATCATGGGGATGGGGGAGACGCACGACGACCTCATCGACATGGCCTTCGAGCTCAGGGCGATGAACGTGGAATCGATCCCGCTGAACTTCCTCAACTCGATCGACGGGACGCCGCTCGAGGGAGTGCGTCGCCTCTCCCCTCGAGACTGCCTGCGAGGCCTGGCCATGATGCGGATGGTGAACCCGTCCGCCGAGATTCGCATCGCCGGCGGCCGGGAGATCCATCTCGGGAGCCTGCAGCCGCTCGGCCTCTACGCCGCCAACTCGATCTTCGTGGGAGACTACCTGACCACGAAGGGGCAGCTGCCCGAGGCCGACTATCGGATGATCGAGGATCTCGGCTTCGTGATCACGCGCGGCTCGGAGTCCGCGGAGCCGCCGCCCTGCCTGCCACGCTAGCAGGGTTTCGAAGAGGTCTGCCGCCGCACTGCCGCCGGTCCTACGGTGTCTCTCCGAGGCTCATGAGGAGTTCGCTCATCTCGCCTGCGGCATGGTTGTTGCCCTGGCGGCGGGCCTCGTCGATGCCCTCGCGAAGTGCGCGGCGTGCCTCCTCGGTTCGGCCGAGGGCGACGAGCTGCCGCCCCGCCATGTGGAACGCCGGCACGTAGGAGGGAGTCTCCCGTGCCAGCCCCTCGAGAATCTCCAGGCCGCCGTCGGATTCACCGGCCGCCGCCATCTCGAGCGCGAGGCTGTAGCGCAGGAACACGTCTCCGGGATCGTCGCGGAGCATGGCCTCGATCTTTTCGCGGCGGGTCGGGGTCATGGCGCGGTCGTGTCGCCCGGGGTGGTGGGGTTCACGAGGAGCACCCGGCGGCGCTCGCCGCCGCCCACGAGCGCGATCGCGCGTTCCGAGAGGCACGCGACCGAGAGCGGGTTCTCGAGGGGGGTGACGGCGACGGCGGCGGCCGTCTGCCGTCCGCCCTCGAGGGCCGCGTCGATCCGCCACAGCCCGGCTCCGCCGGCGGATTGCGCGGATCCGCTCGCAGCCACCCAGAGGGTGCCCGTGGACCGGCAGTAGGCGGCGTCGCGAATCCCGTCGAGACCGACGTCGAGCTGCAGGAGCCGCTGCCGGCCGGAATTGGCGTGAAACTCAAGGCTCGTGTGCCCCGGTGGGAGGCCGGCCCGGTGCACGAACATCACCCACTCGTCGACCGGGCTGCAGGTGGCCGCGACGAGGCGATCCGGCGACGGGGCGGGCGGACAGAGCCGCGACGACAGCCCGCCGAGCCGCGTGCCGGCGATCGGAGACCGCAGCACCCGCGGCAGCGGCCCGGGAAGCCCGACCACGGCGAGCCAATCACGGGTGTCGCTCACGAACACGTCGACCGCGTCGGCTTCCCCGGTTCCCGCTCCGAGCGCGAGCGATTGCAGGAGTACCGGCGCCGGAGAATCCGCCTGCGACGGTGCGAGCCTGAACGACCGCAGCGACCACTCGGCCCCCGCGCGGCAGACCACGGCGAGCGTCGTGGAGTCGATGCAGGCGATGGCCGTCGGCCGCACCGGCTCCTGCGAGCCGGCGTCGAGGTCGGCGGGGCCGAGCGCACGCCGGCGTTTGGCGGGGGCGAAGGGGTCGATGGCCGTGACGGAGCGGGCCGTGTCGTCGACGACGTAGAGCGTCTGCCCCGTGGCAGGTGCCGCCAGCCTGCAGGCGCCGGGGATGTCATCGACGACCGTGACCGCCGTCTCTGCCCGCGCGGTCGCCGCCGCCAACGAGGCCGCTACGAACAGGGCTGGCAACGGGATGCGTCGCATCGGCTCACCCCGCGGTCGGCAGCCCGTGATTCCGTTCCCACGCGGCGATCGCTTCGGCGTGCTTGAGCGAGAGGCCGATGCCGTCGAGCCCCTCGAGCAGGCACGTCTTGCGGAAGGCGTCGACCTCGAAGGATCGTGCGAAGCCGGCGTCGTCGGCCACGGCCTGCGTTCGCAGGTCGACGGACAGCCGATACGGCCGTCCAGCCTCGTGGGACGCGGCGGCCCGCTGGAACAACTCGTCCACGGTCCGCTCGTCGAGGCGGATCGGAAGCATGGCGTTTTGGAAGCAGTTGGAGAAGAAGATGTCGGCGAAGGTGGGAGCGATGATCACGCGAAAGCCGTAGTCGGCCAACGCCCACGGCGCGTGCTCGCGGCTCGACCCGCAGCCGAAGTTGCGTCGCGCGAGGAGGATGCTCGCCCCCGCCTGCTCGGGGCGGTTGAGTTCGAAGGCCGGGTCGGGGGTGCCATCGGGCAGGAACCGCCAGTCGAAGAACAGGTACCGCCCGAATCCTGTCCGTTCGATCCGCTTCAGGAACTGCTTGGGGATGATCTGGTCGGTGTCGACGTTGGCCCGGTCGAGGGCCGCCACCACGCCGGAGAGGGAAACGAACGGTTCCATGCCATGTCCCGGGGGAGGCTAACGGTAACGCCAGTCGCGGATGTCGACGAAGCGGCCGGTCACGGCCGCCGCGGCGGCCATCGCCGGGGAGACCAGGTGCGTGCGGCCCCCCTTTCCCTGCCGGCCCTCGAAGTTGCGGTTGCTCGTCGACGCGCAGCGCTGCCCGGGCGCGAGCGTGTCGGGATTCATTCCCAGACACATGCTGCAGCCCGCCTCTCGCCACTCGAAGCCGGCGTCGAGGAAGATGCGGTCGAGGCCCTCCGCCTCGGCCTGCCGCTTCACACGGCCGCTGCCGGGGACGACCATCGCGTGCACCGATGGGGCAACGCGGTAACCCCGGGCGACACTCGCCGCGGCCCGGAGGTCTTCGATGCGGCTGTTGGTGCAGGAGCCGATGAAAACGCGGTCGAGCGGAAGGTCGACGATCCTCGTGCCACCGGCGAGCCCCATGTATTCGAGGGCCCTGGCCGCCGAATCGCGGTCGCTCGCGTCGGTGAACCCGGAAGGATCCGGCACGGCGCCGTCGACCCCGACGACCTGGGCAGGATTGGTGCCCCAGGTGACCTGCGGCACCACGTCACCGGCCGCATACGCCTCCACCCGGTCGAATTCCGCGCCGGGGTCGCCCGGGAGCGTTCTCCAGCGGGCCACGGCACGCTCGAAATCCCGCGGTGCGAAGTCGCGGCCGCGGAGGTATTCGAACGTCGTGTCGTCGGGCGCGATCATGCCGGCCCGCGCGCCCGCCTCGATCGACATGTTGCAGACCGTCATCCGCTCCTCCATGCCGAGGCCGCGGATGCAATCGCCCGTGTATTCGATCACGTAGCCCGTGCCGCCTTCCGTGGACAACCTGCCGATGAGAAACAGCACGAGGTCCTTGGCGGTGACTCCGTCCGCCAGCCTGCCGTCGACCCGTACTTCGAACGCCTTCGGCTTCGACTGCCGAAGCGTCTGCGTGGCCAGCACGTGCTCCACCTCGCTCGTGCCGATGCCGAACGCCAGGGCTCCGAAGGCGCCGTGCGTCGCGGTGTGGCTGTCGCCACAGACGATCGTCATGCCGGGTTGCGTGATGCCGAGTTCCGGGCCGATGACGTGCACGATCCCCTGGTCGGCGTCGCCGAGGTCGAAGAGCCGCACGCCGAATTCACGGCAGTTGGACCGGAGCGTGTCGATCTGCTGCTTCGACACCGGATCGGCGATCGGCAGCCGACGGTCGGTGGTGGGCACGTTGTGATCCGGCGTCGCGAACGTCGCCTCGGGCCTCCGCAGCCGCCGGCCGGCCAGCCGGAGCCCCTCGAAGGCCTGCGGGCTGGTCACCTCGTGCACCAGGTGCCGATCGATGTACAGCATCGGCTGCTCCCCCGGGGGGGCACAGACGAGATGGTCGTCCCAGATCTTGTCGAGCAGCGTGCGGGGCTTGGTCGTCATGCCGTTCAATGTAGCGGGGCAGCCTCGGCGCTGCCACCGCCCGCTAGGCGGCCCGTCGCTGGATCGTGAGCGCGGCGAGTTCATCGACGCGCCGCTTGTCGATCGCGGTCCATGCCGTCCGGCCGGGCTTCGCACGCGCGGGCGTTTCGACGAGCACCGTGGAGCGGTCGTTCACCAGCCGCTGGATGAAGAACCAGCTTCGCTCGAGATGACGCGGATCATTGTCGGCGGAGACGAGCACGAGGTCGAACACCCCGAGGTGGTTGCACAGCCGCGCGAGCGATGAATCGACGTTGCCGGGAACCAGTTGCACGCGGGCGAGGCCGTGGAGCCTCCGGTGGGCCTGCTTGAGCGTCACGCCCGGCGGATCCGTGGGCAGGCGGGCCTCGAAGCGGTCGATGCCCACGTAATGGATCGGTTCGCCCGCCGCCCCCCGGCCCGCCGCCAGCATGCGCTCGGTGCGACGCAGGGTTCCCAGACCCATCTCCAGGATCCGCTTCGGGCCCTGGCGTCGCACGGCACGATAAACGGCACGCTCGCCGGCCGGCTGGGAAAACGTCGTCAGCCAGAGGGCGCCGAGCCAGCCGAGCTTCGCCATGAGACCCCCGCGGCAACGCCACGCCGACCACCGGCAGGCACCCACCGCCGAATGATCTCGACAGCCGGACGCCGCGGAATCCAGCCGCCCGCGTGCGATCCGCACACCTTGCCAGGTCGCTACTTGCCCGCCGGACGCTCGCCGGCGCGGATCTGGCCGATTGCCCGCTTGGCGGCGGCTCGTACCGTCGGGAGGGGATCCTCTTCGGACACCAGTTCCAACAGCGGCACCGCCCCGGCAGCCGCCGGGCCGATGTCTCCGAGCGCGACCGCCGCTTCCAGCCTGGCCAGATCCTTGCCGCCGCGAAGCGCCTTCCGCAGGAGCGGCACAGCCGACTCGAACAGCGAGGTGTTCGCGGGATCGATCTTCAGCGAGGCCCACGTCGCCACGGTCGCCATCAGCTCGTCGGGCGACGAGGTCAGGGCCTCGAGAGCGGCGGCGGCGGGCTTCGCGGCCGGGCCGATGCGGCCGAGCGCGTAGGCGGCAGCATACCGCAGGCCCGGTGGGGCATCGGCGTCGGCGAGAATCTTGAGGAGCTCTGGAACCGCGTCCGCGGCGGCGGGCCCGACGGCCGCGATCGCGACGGCGGCGTCGCCGCGGTGCCGCGGATCGGGGTCGGACAGGGCCGTCACGAACGAGTCGAGCGCGTCCCGCGACACCGGCCCGATCGCGGTGAGTATTTCCATCGCCAGGCCGCGGATCTCGGCGTTCGTGAGCGCCTGCTCGAGCGCGTCGACCGCCAGCGGGCCTTCGCGCACCAGCGCCGCCGCGGCCGCGTCCCGGACATCCTGCTCGGGGCTCGAGAGCAGCCGCACGAAGTCGCCGGCGAGCCGCTTCTCCGTGGCATCGTCGATGTCGTCACACAGGTCGGAAAGCGCCGAGATTGCGGCGGCCTGCACGCCGGGCTGTGTGCTCGACAGCCCGGCGCTGAGCTTTCCGACCGCGGCATCGACGAGCCCCGAGTCGGCGGGATTGATGCGTGCCCGCGCCCAGGAAGCGATCGAGGAGAGCAGCGGATCGGAGTCGCCCGCGGCCTTCGCGAGCGCGGCGTCGGCCGCCTTGGCCCGAAGTTTGCCGAGCGCGAACGCCGCCGCGAACCGCAGCGAGGCCTCGGGGGCGTCGAGCGCCTTCAGGATCTCGCTCACGGCGGTGAGGGACGGCTCCCCGATCGCCGCGAGGGCCATGATCGACTGCATCCTCTCCTCGGTTCCACCCGCCGACGCGCCCGCGGCGAGCAGCGGCACGGCGTCGGCCGCCGCCGGCCCGATCTCGGCGATGGCGACGCTCGCCCAGTAGCGGGTCCGCGGGTTTTCCAGTGCCTTCACGAGAAACGGCACTGCCTCGGGCCCCATGTCGGCGAGCGAATGCAATGCCGGGAGCACCACCGAGGGGTCGGCGTCGGCGAGCAGTTCGCTCACGAGCGGTGCGAAGCGGCCCGGGGCCGGCTGCAGCCGGGTGAGCGCCCGCAGCACGGCTCGCCGCACCCGCGGATCCGGATGGGTCATCTTGCCCACGAGCGCCGCAGCGGCCGCGTCGTAGGCGGCGACATCGGCCGCCGGCGTGCCCTCCCCGAGGTCGTCGTCGGCCCGGATCGAGCCGATGGCGGCGGCGGCCTGCGTGGCGACGATCGGGTCGGGGTCGTCGAGCAAACGTGCCAGCAGCGGCAGGGCGGCGATGGCGTCCTCGCCGATGAGACCGATCGCGCGGGCGGCGTGCCAACGAACGCGGGCCGCGGGGTCGGCCGACGCCTTGACCAGGGCGTCGTACGCCGGCAACGCCCGCTGCCCGAGCGCGGCGATCGCATCGACGGCCACCACCCGTGCATCCTCATCCTGGGCGGCGGAGAGAGCCTGCAGGAGCGGCCCGATGCCCGTGGCCGCCACGTCCGTCGCCGGGGCGGCCGCGATTTCCACGACCTCGACGGCGGGCTTCGGTGGCGGTGTCTCGCTGCAGCCCGCCGCGGAGATCGCGGCGGCGGTCGTCACTGCGATCGTCCACATCTGCGGCTTCATGATTCTCCAGCCCTCTCTCCAAGTCGACTTCGCCCGGCCACGACCATCGGAGTATACTCGGTGTGGCGTGGATGGTTCGGGCAGTTTTGCCGCCCGGACGATCTTTTGGCCAGTCCTCTTTTTCCGGCATGCGGAGGCATCACCGCCCATGGCTTCGACATCCCCAAAGATGCGACGGATTCCCGGCGCGATCGCCGCGATCGCGCTGATCGCGTCGAGCGCGGCCTTCTTCGCAGGCGACGCGGTCGCGCAGTGGGGCGGCGGCTGGGGTGGCGGCGGCTGGGGCATGGGAGGCTGGGCCTCGACCGCCCAGCAGGGGGCGGCGGATGGCATCGCCGCGGTCGTGCGAGCCGAGGGCTACACCAACCTCAAGAATTCCGAGGCCGCCAAGAACTGGGAGGACGCCAAGTCGAAGGAGATCGACAACCGCATGAAGTGGACCGAAACCTACTTCGAGATGCGGAAGACCAACCGCGAGGCCCGGGCCGCCGAGGCGGGGCCGCCTGTCACGCAGGAGCAGGCCATCCGGATGGCGAAGATGGCCGCCCCTCCCCGTCTCGGCTCGACCCAACTCGACCCGGTCACGGGACACATCGAGTATCCGCCCGTCCTGCGAGACGACATCTTCAAGCCCTACCGCGCCGAGCTGGACCGGCTCTTCGCCGACCGCGCGGCGTCTGGTGGCAGCGTGCAGTTCGAGGACATGAGGCAGATCCAGGACACCGTCTCGAAGTTCATCGACGTGCTCAAGCAGCACGTCGGCGACTACGCCGCCGGCGACTACGGTCGCGCCCGCACGTTCCTCGACAGCCTCGCGCACGAGTCGCGGATGCCCGCGGGCTGAAGATGGCGGCCTACGCGAGGGAGCGGACGCGTTGCAGGAGCGGGAGGACCGCCACGCGGAGCAGGCTCGATACCGTGAAGACCGCGAGATACGCGGTGCGGTCCTCGCCGGAAGCTTCCAGGAGCATGCCGCCGGCGGTGGCCCCTCCGACCGTCGCGAGCGCGAGCCCGAGGTTGTAGGCGGTGATCACGGCCGTGCGGTCGCGGTGTGGCACCGCGTCGAAAAACAGCAGCGCGAGGGCGAGTTCATAGGCGGCCCAGGCGCAGCCGGCGGCGAATTGGACGCCCACGAGGTACCACACGTTCGCCGACACGAGCCACGCTGCCGCGAGCGGGATGACGGCCAGTCCTCCCGCCCGCATCAGCCCCACAGGGCCGAGCCGCGCGCCGAGGCGTCCCAGCCAGGGAAGCGCGAGCGCCTTGGCCAGGAACTGCGTCGCAATCACGAGCATGAACGTGTGGTAAGAGAAACCCAGTTCGCGGAGCATGTAGGGGGTGAAATACGGCCCGGAGAAATGCGCCGCGAAGGCCAGTGCGCAGGCGTAGGCCACGAGCGCACCCGAGGGCGAGCCGGCCATCGAGCCGACGGCCCGCCGCAGCCGTGCGGGGATCGACGGCGCGTCGTTCGCGGCGGGGCGTGAGGGTTCGGGCCGCTGCATTTCGCGGCAGCTCGCCAGGAGCAGCGTCGACACCAGCCGGCACACCGCCGCCGTCGTGAAGATCACGCCGAAGCCGAGCAGCGTGGCGTCGTACGCCTCGCAGACCTGCAGGACGAGCCCGCCGGCCACGAAGCCCGCGAACACCCCGAACTGCCCGAGCCGGTTCCGCTGCGCGAAGAAGGCCGTCCGCATCCGTTCGGGAACGAGCGTCCCGATCCAGGTGTTCCACGCCGGCCCGCCGGCCATTCCGGCCGACCAGTAGACGCTCGCCGCGAGGAGCAGCTCCCAGAGCCCGGCGTGGCCGCGGACCGCCCATGCGATCAGCGGCACGAAGCTGACGGCCTGCACCAGCGTGCAGGCCACGCACCATCCACGATTGGTGCCGAGGCGCGCCACGGCCAGCGGCGTGATGAGCTGGAAGACCGCGCCCGCCAGGATCGGCAGGCTCGCCAGCATGCCCACGGCGACCGGCCCGAGCCCGAGGGCCAGCGCGAATGCGGGGATGTAGGTCTCGCCGCATCCCACCATCACGCTGAACGCGGTGGCGTCGGCCGCCGAAGCCCACAGGTCGCGGCGCAGGGCTCCACGCGGCAACAGAGGCTCGATCGCGGCGCGGATGGGCTTCGGCAGGAGGGAACGCAAGGCGGGGGACGCGGGAGGGAACGGCCAGGATCGGGCAGCCTGTTTATACTTCCGCCGTCCGAGTGGCGTCACAGCCGCGCGGCGTCACTTCCCGAATCCGAGACGAAAGGCACGGCAATGAAGGCGTTGGTCACTGGTGCGACTGGCTTCGTCGGCCCACGGCTGCTGCGGTTGCTGGACCGCCCCGTGGCGCTCTCTCGGGATCCAGACCGGGCGCGGCCGCGCATCGGCCACCTCGTCGACCGGATCATCCGCTGGGACCCCATGCAGGGTCCCCCGCCGCGCGAGGCGTTCGAGGGGATCGACACCGTCCTGCACCTCGCCGGGGAGTCGGTGGCCGAGGGCCGCTGGAACGCTGCTCAAAAGGCGCGGATCCGAGACAGCCGGGTGGTTGGCACCCGGCATCTTGTGCAGGGGATCGCGCAGGCGGTCGTTCGTCCGCGGGTCCTTGTGTCGGCGTCGGCGGTGGGCTTTTACGGGAATCGCGGCGACGAGGAACTCACCGAGTCGGCCGGGCCGGCCGACGACTTCCTCGCCCGCGTGTGCGTCGACTGGGAGGGCGAGGCCGTCACGGCGGAGAAGGCCGGGGTGCGGGTGGTGCTCGCCCGAACCGGCATCGTGCTTGGTGCCGGCGGGGGTGCGCTGGCGAAGATGCTGCTGCCCTTCAAACTCGGTGCCGGTGGCCCCCTGGGCAGCGGGCGGCAGTGGATGCCCTGGATCCACGTCGCGGACCTGGCGCGGCTCTACCTTCACGCGGCCGAGACGGCCTCGATCTCGGGACCGATGAACGCCGTGGCCCCGAATCCGGCGCGGAACAGCGAGTTCACGCGGGCCCTCGCCCGGCAACTCCACCGCCCCGCGTTCATGCCGGCCCCGTATCTCGGTCTGCGGCTGGTGTTCGGGGAATTCGCACAGGTGCTCTTCGCCTCGCAGCGGGTGATCCCGCGGGTGGCGCTCGACACCGGCTTCGTGTTCCAGTATCCGGAACTGGCGGCCGCGCTTCGCGAGATCCTCGCCCCGGCGGCCTAGCGCCGGTCCGAAGCGAATCACGCCGTGGCGGCTCGGGAGAGGCGGTCGCGGACCGCCCTCCATCCGTCGGTGTCGGGTGGCGTGTCGACGACGATCGTCGAGAGGTCGCGTTTGTCGAGCGCGTGGAGGGCGGCGTACAGCATCGCCGCGTACGCGGCCGGATCGGCCGGCATCGGCACCACGACGACGTCACGCGAGGCGGCGAGGCTACGGGTCGCCGGCGCGTCGGCTGCGACCGTGAGCCAGCCGACGCGCCGGCCCTCGGCCAGGAGCGAGCCGACGCGTTCGGAGGCGGTGTCGGACAATTCCAGCGGCGTCCGCGGCGCGTAGTGGCGGGGAAGCTGGCCCGGTGCGCGGGCGGGTCCGGCGTGAGCGATGGCAGACGGCGCGGCCACGGGCATGCCGAGAGCCTCGGTCAGCCGCGCCTGCGTGATGGGACCGGGGCGGAGGACGAGCGGTGGGTCGGTCGTGCAGTCGACGACGGTCGACTCGATGCCGTGCACGCAGGGGCCGGCGTCGAGGATCAGGTCGATCCTGTTCCCGAGCCCCTCCAGCACGTGCGCGGCAGTCGTCGGTGAGACGGAGAGGGAACGATTCGCACTCGGTGCGGCCAGCGGTTCGCCCGCCATCTCGATGAGCAGCCGCGTGAGCGGATGGCTCGGGCAGCGGACTGCCACCGTGCCGCCGCCGGCCGTCACGGCGTCGGGAATCCGCGGGGAGCGCGGCACGACGACGGTGAGCGGCCCCGGCCAGAGCGTCGCGGTGAGACGGTCGGCCGCCTCGGGCCATGCGGCCGCCAGGCCGCGGGCCATCTCCGGGTGGGCGACGTGGACGATGAGCGGGTTGGTCGCCGGCCTCCCCTTGGCGGCGAAGATGCGTTCGACCGCGTCGGCATCGGTCGCGACGGCGGCGAGCCCGTAGACCGTCTCGGTGGGGATCGCGACGAGGCCGCCGCCGGCGAGGATGCTCGCGGCCCGCTCGAGGGCAGCGACGGTCTCCGGTGGCGGCGAGGTCGCGTCGGCGGGCCAGCGAACGGGCAGCACATCGGGGAGCGGGCGGGACATCGCCTCAGGTTGCAACGCCGGACCGCCGAGAGCAAGATGAGACCGTTTCATTCCGCCCTTCGGACCACAGCCGTGAGCCCGACCACCCCATCCGTCAGGCCGCTCGTCGGCATCGTGATGGGGAGCCGCTCCGACTGGGCGACGCTCAGGCGGGCGGCCGAGGTGCTGGCCGAGTTCGGCGTAGCGCACGAAAGCCAGATCGTCTCGGCCCACCGCACGCCCGGCAAACTCGCGGACTACGCCGCGGCGGCCGCCGACCGCGGACTCAGGGTGATCATCGCCGGAGCCGGGGGCGCGGCCCACCTTCCCGGCATGATGGCGGCCCAGACCCATCTGCCCGTGTTCGGGGTTCCCGTGGAAAGCTCGATGCTCCGCGGCGTCGATTCACTCCTTTCTATCGTGCAGATGCCGGCGGGCGTCCCGGTGGGCACGCTCGCGATCGGTCCTGCCGGCGCGGTGAACGCGGCGCTGCTCGCGGTCGCCGTTCTCGCGCTCGACGACGGGGCGCTGAGGGAGAGACTCCTCGCCTACCGTCGCCGGCAGACGGAGCGGGTGCTGCAGGACAAGCCCGAGACGGAAGGCTCCGAATGGTCCGACCGTCCCTCCGACAAGTGAACCCTGCTCCGCTGCCGCCGGGGTCGACGCTCGGCGTGCTGGGAGGAGGACAGCTCGGAGCCATGTTCGCGATGGCGGCCAAGCGTCTCGGCTACCGCGTGGAGGCGATCACCGATGCGGCCGACTGTCCGGCGGCGCATCACGCCGACCGCGTCCACGTCGTGGAGTTCACCGACGAAGCGGCGATCGCACGGATCGCCAGCGGCCTCGCGGCGGTGACCTTCGAGTTCGAAAATGTGCCGATCGAGGCGGCGCGGGCGCTTGCCGCCGTCGTGCCCTGCCGGCCCAATCCCGAGGTGTTGTTCACGACGCAGGACCGGGCCAGGGAGCGGGCGTTCCTGATGCACAACGGGTTTCCGTGCACGCCCCACAGGGTGGTGCGGTCGCGCGAGGAGGTCGTCGCGGCCGTGGCGGACCTCGGCCTGCCGGCGGTGCTGAAGACGGCCGCCTTCGGCTACGACGGCAAGGGGCAGCGACGGCTCGATTCCATCGCCGCCGTCAACGCTGCCTGGGACGAGCTCGGGCCCGCGCCCTGCGTTCTCGAGGGCTGGGTGGATTTCGAATGCGAGGTCTCCGTCGTGGCGGCCCGCGACGCGACCGGCGCGGTGGCGGTGTTCGAGCCGTCGCGGAACGTCCACAGCCGCCACATCCTCGACCTCTCCTCGGCGCCGGCGGGGCTGCCCGGGCGCGTTCTCGACGAAGCCCGCAGCCTGACCGCGCGGCTGCTCGAGGCGCTCGGCGTCGTGGGTGTCGCGTGCGTCGAGTTTTTCGTGACGCGGTCCGGAACCATGCTCGTCAACGAGATCGCCCCCCGGCCCCACAACTCCGGCCACCTCACGATCGAGGCCTGCGAGACGAGCCAGTTCGAGCAGCAGGTGCGGGCCCTGTGCGGCCTGCCGCTGGGCTCCGTGCGTCAGCTCGCCCCTGCCGCCATGGCCAATCTGCTCGGCGAGTGCTGGGCGGGCGGCGAACCCGACTGGCAGGCGGCACTCGCCGTGCCCGGCGTGAGCCTGCTGCTCTACGGCAAATCGGAACCGCGGCCGGGCCGCAAAATGGGTCACCTCACCGCGCTCGCGCCGACCATCGAAGAAGCGATCGTGAACGTCACCCGCGCCCGAGCGCTCGCGTGCCGTACGCCGTAACAAGGTGGCGTCTCGCCTGTCGTTGCCTCGACGCGGCCGTGCCGCCCGGGGCTTCCCGTATCCGGTCGCCGGATCGCGGGGCGGTCGACGACCAAGCGCATGTGTCGCGACCACGAACCGGTGCGTCACTGCATCGCGAGCGGCCGCCCGCGCCAGGTCGTCTTGAGGCCGATAATTTTGCGAGCCAGCGCATACCACTGGATCGCGAGGAACACCGCGATCGCGAGCGGCTGCGCGAGGGCGCTCGCGATGCTTTGGCGGAACCACATCGCCTCGACGAGCCGCGGGAGGATCGCGAGGCCGCAGGCGCAGCCTGCCGCGGCGATCACCCACGCGGGCCAGCCCTGCCAGCCCACGGCGAGGCCCGCACCGACGAGTGCGAAGGGCAGGATCTGGCCCGTCCCGAGCAGGAGCGTGAACGGCAGGATGGTGGCGGGCGAGCCGATGCCCTCCGTCGCGTTTTTTGCCAGGCCCCGCCACACGTCGAGGCTGCGGGAATACATCCGGCAGGAGGCGATGTCGGACGCGTCGAAGATGTCGGTCGGCAGCCCGGCCCGCCGGTAGGCGCGGGGCAGCTGGATGCCGTCGTGGAGCGAGGCCCGGATCGCGGCATGCCCCCCTGACCGCTCGTAGTCGCGTCGCCGCGTGACGAACCACTGGCCGCAGCCCGCGGCGAGCCCGGGCGAGTTGTCCCGCCTGCTGCGGGCGAGCGGGAGAAAGCCGAGCAGCACGAAGTGGATCAGCGGCAGGAGGAGCCAGTCGAGGAACGCGCCCGTCGCCTGCCGCGGAAAGCCGCTCGCGAGCGCCGCGCCCGAGGCGTCGAGGAAGGCGATCGAACGGGAGATCGCGTCGGGCGCCGGCGCGACGTCGACGTCGAGAAAGACCCACGTGTCGTGCGTCGCGGCCCCGGCGAGTTGCCAGCACGCGTGCTGCTTGCCGCACCAGCCCGGCGGCAGGGGCGCGCCGCGCACCAGCCGCACGCGGGGGTCCTCCTCGGCGAGACGCTCGATGATCGCAGCGGTGCCGTCGGTCGAGTCGTCGTCGAGCACCACGAGTTCGAGATCCACGCCGCGGCTGGCGAGCACGGCCCGGGCGAGCCGCTCGATCGCGGTCGCCTCGTTGCGCGCAGGTACGAGCGCCGACACGCGCGGTTCGGGACCGCCGGCCGCGTTGGCCGGGGCGCGGCGAAAGGCCCGCAGATTGGCGAGGGTGAGCGCCGCCGGCAGGGCCGCAC
>RFPF01000052.1 GCA_009926295.1 Planctomycetia bacterium | reverse complement strand
CCACGTTGGCCGTCTTCCGCCCCACCCCCGGCAACCGCACCAGGTCGGCGAGAACGCGGGGCACCTCGCCGCCGTGCCGCTCCGCCGAGCCCCACCGCCGCCGCGAGCGCCGCGGCGCACGCCGCGCACAGGAAGAGGCCCGCCCGGGAGCGCTCCGCATACCACGCGATGCTCCCGAGCCACGCCGCCACCGCGGCACCCGCCGGCAGCGGCCAGAACCGCATCGACGGCGCCGAACCCGCGAGGAGGGCCGCGAAGGTCGCCAGCCCGAGCACCACCAGCAGGTTGACGCGGAAGAAGCCCGCGGGAACGACCCGCGTCGGCGTGATCACCAGCGCCGCGGCCATTCCCCACGCGAACCGGCAGAGAAAGTCGACGAGAAGCGTCACGACGCCGGCCGATTTCCGTAGATGAGCGCCATCACCTCCGCGCGGCTCGACACGTTGGCCCGGAAGATGCCCTTCATCGCCGACGTCACACAGAGGCTGCCGGGCTTGCGGATGCCGCGGATCGTCATGCAGGTGTGAGACGCCTCCACCACCACGGCCACACCCTTCGCACCGAGGTCCTCCACGAGCAGGTCGGCGATCTGTTCCGTCATCCGCTCCTGCACCTGCGGCCGGTGCGACACCACCTCCACGATCCGGGCGAGCTTGCTCAGGCCGAGCACGCGGCCGTCGGGAAGGTAGCCGATGTGGGCCCTGCCCATGAACGGCAGCAGGTGGTGCTCGCACACGCTCGTGAACGAGATGTCGCGGACGAGCACGATCTCGTCGTACTTCTCGGTGAACGCCTTGCGGAGGTGCACCCTCGGATCCTGGTGCAGCCCGCTGAACATCTCGGCGTACATCCGGGCGACGCGGGCCGGCGTCTCGAGGAGACCCTCGCGATCGGGATCCTCGCCGACGGCGTGCAGGATCTCGCGCACGGCTCGCTCGATCCGCGCATGGTCGACAGGATGGGTGGCTTTCGTCATGCCGCCACTCTAATTCATGCTGAACTCGGGCGGAAACGGCCGTGGGCTCGCGGCCGCGGGACGGCCCGCGATCGCCTCGAGGAGGAGCCGGGTGCGCCGGAGCACGTTGCACTCCGCCAGCAGCCGCATCTTCCACTCGATGTCGAGGTCGATCGTGTAGGCCACGATGTCGGCGAGCATGCCGAGAGTGATCTGGCTGCCGAGAAGCTGATCGAGCTGCTCGTACGCATCCGGGATCTTCGGCATCGCCTGCTTGAAGGCTGCCAGCAGACGCTGCTGCAGCTCCGCGGCCGCCCCGGGCTCCTCGTCGGGCGGGTCGTCGTCGAGAATCTCCGCCTCGACCACGCGGAACAGCTTCTTGGGCGGCATCTCGCGCACCAGCCTCAGCCTCCGCACGCCGAGGAGGAGCACGTTGTACGTTCCTTCGGGCGTCTTCTGATGCGTCGCCACGCGGCACAGGCAGGCGGTCGACCTGAGCGAAGGCCGGCCCTCGTAGTTCTGTTCCCAGCCGGGCGCGAGCACCGCCATCGCGATAAGCCGGTCTCCCTCGATCGCCTCCTCGAGCATGGCCCGGTAGCGCGGCTCGTAGATGTGCAGCGCCTGCATCACGTGCGGGAACATCACGAGGTTCGGCAGCGCGAAGATCCGCGCCTGGCCGGAAAACTGGTCGGGTGAAAACGCGAGAGGTTCGTCCGTCATGGATGGCTCCGCCGTGACCGGCGGCCGCGGGCGGCTACCGCGGCGGGGGGTCGAGATGGATCTCGGGCAACAGTTCCGGGTCGAGGGGAATGTCGGGGTAGTCCTCCTTGCTCGCGGCCACCTCCGCGAGGCAGGTGTCGAAGGCGGCGAGGAAGCCCCCGATGTCGATGCCCAGGTGTTTCGGCGCGTACGGCTCGAGGTAGCCGTGCACGCTCGCGTGCAGCTTCCGGGCCCCGCGGATGTTTCCGTTGCCGAAGTGGTAGAGGGCGACGGCCGCCTGGATCAGCCCCTGGTAGAACTTCCGCGACGGGCCGCGGTATTCCGTCCACAGCTCCTCCCACACCTCGTGGCACTCGTAATAATCACAGGCGTTGAACTTCGCGATCCCATCGAGATACAGCGGTTCGTAGTCCGCAGTCGATTCCGCCGCATCCACGGGACACCTTCGTTCGCTGGGGGTCGGCCGCCGGGGCCGCGAGGCCGGAAATCTCGCCATCACTCCACCACGCCGCCGTGAAACACACGCCGCACAGCAATGGTAGCAGTCTCGACCGCTCCGGGGGGGCCGGCGGCGTGCGGCGCCCCGGCCGCGAGTCGGCCGCAGCCCGGCGCGAACGGGCGGCGGCGATCGCGGAGCGGCTGGCACGGGCCCACCCCCGGGCCGACTGCTCCCTGGCATTCACCAGCCCGTTCCAACTCCTCGTGGCGACGATCCTCTCCGCCCAGTGCACCGACAAGCGGGTGAACATGGTCACCGGAGAGCTGTTCAGCCGCTGGCCCACGGCCGCGGCGCTGGCGGCGGCCAGGCAGCGCGACCTCGAGGCCGTGATCAAGAGCACCGGCTTCTATCGGGCCAAGGCGAGGAACATCCGAGGCTGCTGCCTGGGGCTCGTCGAGCGGCACGGCGGCGAGGTGCCCCGCGTTCTCGCCGACCTGGTGCGGTTGCCGGGGGTGGGGCGGAAGACGGCCAACGTGGTGCTCGGCAGCGGATTCGGCCAGGCGGAGGGCGTGGTCGTCGACACCCACGTGGGCCGCATCTCGCGCCGGCTGGGGCTTACCCGCCACGCCGACGCCGTGCGGGCGGAACGCGACCTCGTGAAGGTGGTGCCCCGCGATCACTGGATCGCCTTCAGCCACCGCCTCATCGAACACGGGCGCACCGTGTGCCCGTCACGGTCGCCACGCTGCGACGACTGCCCGCTGGCCGATCTCTGCCCGCGGGTGGGCGTGCCGCCCGCCCGGCAGCGTAAAGCCGCCAGCCGGCGGCCGCGGGCCGCGGGACGGAGTGGCGATCACTGACAGCCCCGGCGCGAAAGCGTACAATCCGCGGGCGTTCGGTTCCTGCCTCCCCCGCCACCGCACTCCGGAACCACCCATGATCCTCTCCGGCAACGAGATCAAGAAGCACCTCGGCGGCAACATCGTCATCGACCCGTTCGACGACGCCCGGCTCAATCCGAACAGTTACAACCTTTCGTTGCACGACGAACTCCTCGTGTACGAGGAGGTGGTGCTCGACATGCGGAAGAGCAACCGCGTGGAGCGGGTGAAGATCCCCGCCGATGGCCTGGTGCTGACGCCCAACCAGCTCTACCTCGGCCGCACCGCCGAGCGCACGGAAACGCACAACCTCGTGCCGATGATCGAAAGGCCGCAGCTCGATCGGGCGCCTCGGGCTGTTCGTCCACGTGACGGCCGGCTTCGGCGACGTCGGCTTCTGCGGCTACTGGACGCTCGAGATGTTCGCCGTGCAGCCGGTGAAGATCTATCCCGGCGTGCCGATCTGCCAGATCTTCTTCCACCAGATCACGGGTGACATCACCGAGTACGCGAGCGACAAGTACCAGCACAATCGCGACATCCAGCCGAGCATGCTCTTCCGCGAGCTCTCCGGGGAGGACGCCGACCAGCAGTTGCACCTCGATTTCACGGCGGAGCGGCCGGCGGCCGGCCTGTTCGGCCAGCGGCTGGTCCAACGCGTGGCGAAGTAGCGGCAGCCTATGGTGCAGAAACTCCTTGCCTGGTCCTCCTTCGGGATGGCCTTCGTGTTCGTGGTGTGGGCGGGCTTGGCGATCGCGGGCGTCGTGCCCGCCGCGGTCCTGGGAAGCCTCCCCGTGTTCACGCTCCCTCTCATCGTCTCGATCCTTCTCGCGGTGGCGGTGCTCGTCATGGCCGCGTTCGGGTCGTGAGCCGGTTCTCCCGCGCCCCATCCCCATCACCAAAGAAAGGCTCCGTCGCGTGCTCCGAACCCACACGTGTGGAGAACTCCGCCCCGCGCACCTCGGCACGAGCGTCACGCTCTGCGGCTGGGCCGATCGCGTGCGCGACCACAAGGGCGTGATCTTCATCGACCTCCGCGACCGCTGGGGCAGGACACAGGTGGTGATCGGCCCGGACAGCGCCCCGGAGGCACTCGCCGCGGCCCGCGCGGTGCGGGCGGAGTGGGTGCTGGCCGTCGAGGGCGTCGTGGGCGCGCGGCCCGAGGGCACGACGAACCCGAAGCTCTCGACGGGCGCCGTCGAGGTGGTGTGCCGCACGCTCACGGTTCTCAACGAGGCCGTGACGCCCGTGTTCCAGCCCGGGGCGACGGACCTTCCCGGTGAGGAGGTGCGGCTCGCCCACCGCTGGCTCGACCTCCGCCGGCCGGCGATGCAGGACAACATGTTCCTCCGCAGCCGGATCGTGAAGATCATGCGCGATCATTTCGACGAGCTGGGCTTCATCGACGTGGAGACGCCGATGCTCGGCCGCTCGACGCCGGAGGGGGCCCGCGACTACCTCGTG
Organism: Planctomycetia bacterium; assembly: GCA_009926295.1. GTDB lineage: Bacteria > Planctomycetota > Planctomycetia > Pirellulales > UBA1268 > RGVT01. The sequence continues at coordinate 10,752 of RFPF01000052.1, read as the reverse complement.
CCGAGCCGGCTCGAGCACGGCTCGTTTTTCGCCCTGCCGCAGTCGCCGCAGCTCTACAAGCAGCTGCTGATGATGGCGGGCTTCGACCGCTACGTGCAGGTGGCGAAGTGCTTCCGCGACGAAGACCTGCGGGCGGACCGGCAGCCCGAGTTCACGCAGCTCGACGTCGAGATGTCGTTCGTCGAGGCGAGCGACGTGATGGGCGTGATCGAGGGGCTCGTGAAGCGCACGGCCCGCGAGATCCTCGGGCTCGACGTGGCGCTCCCGCTGCCGCGGCTCACGTGGGACGAGTGCATGGAGCGGTTCGGCCACGACGCCCCCGACCTCCGCTACGGCCTCGAGATCACGGACCTCACCGCGCTCGCCGGCGAGAGCGACTTCCGCGTGTTTCGCGGGGCGGTCGAGGCGGGCGGCCGGGTCCGCGGGATTTGCGTGCCCGGGGCGGCGGCGAAGTTTTCGCGGAAGGATCTCGACGACCTCACGGCCGTGGCCGTGGAGGGGGGGGCGAAGGGACTGGTGTGGCTGAAGGCCGAGCCCGACGGAGGCTTCTCGGGCCCGGTGGCGAAAAATCTCGCGGCGATCGCCGACCGGCTGAAAACCGTGCTCGGCTGCGGGCCCGGCGATCTCGCCCTCATCGTCGCCGACTCGTTCGAAGTGACGTGCAAGTCGCTGCACATGCTGCGGAAGCGGCTCGGGGCCCAGCTCGGTCTGTTCGATCCCAAGGCGATGCACTTTTCCTGGGTGGTCGACTTTCCGATGTTCGCCCGTGACACGGAGACCGGAGGCTGGGCTTCGATGCACCATCCGTTCACCGCGCCGCGGCCGGGCGACCTCGATCTTCTCGAGAGCGACCCTGCGGCCTGCCGGGCCGTCGCCTACGACCTCGTGATCAACGGCTCCGAGGCGGGGGGCGGCACGATCCGGATCCACGACGGGGCCACGCAGGAAAAGGTGTTCAAGCTGCTCGGCATCTCGCCGGAGATGGCGCGAGAGCGGTTCGGCTTCCTGCTCGACGCCCTGCGGAGCGGGGCCCCGCCGCACGGCGGGATCGCGCTGGGCATCGACCGCTGGGTGATGCTCTTCGGGAGGCTCGACAGCATCCGCGACGTGATCGCGTTTCCGAAGACGCAGAAGGCGAGCGATCTGATGACTGGTGCCCCGTCGCCGGTCGACACGAGGCAACTGGTGGAACTCGGCGTCCGCGTCGTTGTGCCACCAAAACCCGAGTCCCAAAAAGCAGGAGGGTGAATCACGATGGCGTCGCCGGATGCGACGCCGGAGGCCGAGGCAACCCTTGGCGTCGCCTCCGGCCGACCGAGCAAACGAGGCCAGGGACGGCTCGTTTGCGATAGAGACAGGGCGACTAGCTCAATTGGTCAGAGCACCTCGTTTACACCGAGGGGGTTGGGGGTTCGAGTCCCTCGTCGCCCATTCGTTTGGTTCCCCCAACGCTGGCGAATCTCCTTGAATCACGGTAGATTCGGAACGGCACCAGTTTTTGGATGATCTCGCGACGCCCTGCAGAGCCATGCCGAACTACGCCATTTTTTTTGCAGGAAGCGACCAGCAGGCCGACGACCCGAAGCATGTCTACCGTGACTGGGCGACGGAACTCGCCCTGCAGCGGTATCACCCGGTCCTCTGCGACGGCGTGGGCAAGTTCAAGGGCACGAGCGGCACCACCGGCAGCGGCTGGGCGAATGTCGTCCAGCACGCGATGAGCGTGGTGGAAGCCGGTGGTGATCCCGACCGGGTGATCGTCGTGGGCATGAGCCGCGGAGGAGTGCAGGCGCTCATCTTCGCGCACTGCATGCGCCACAGGTTCCGCAACGCGAGGCTCTTCGTGTTCGCGATCGATCCCGTGCAGGGTGGCCACATCCAGAACGATGGTTCGTTCGACCTCAAGTCCGACCGTAATTTTCTGCGGAGACTTGGAGTCCGCGGAAGCCGGGATGATCTGAAGGAGCGATACAATCTCTCCGACGCCGCCCCGAACACGGTTCCCGACAACGTCGACTTCTATCTCACAGCCCTCATGCAGTTTCGCGGCAAGACGCGGGCGTTCTGGGGCTTCACCCCGCAGGCGCCGTCGCTGGGAAACATCAACGGGCTGCGGGCCAACCAGCACGCGACGTACGAGATTCCAGGCGACCACGGATACGGCGTCTACACGGGGTTGAGCGGCGACTCCGAGGATGTGGACCGCAGCCGCGAAGCCCGGGGCCGCGTGACACGAGAAATGTTCGCATGGCACTGTCGGGCCCGGGGATTCGGCTACATCGCGTTCGACCCGCCGCTCGTCGCCCTCAACCACTATTGCAGGATCGCGAACGAAGACCTCGCAGGCAGTCAGGGCCAGTCCAAGGCGAGCGGATTCAGTTTTCTCAAGGCCTCCCGCGCGGCAAGCACGTGGGGCAGTCCGTTCGAGAATCCTTCGGCATCGCATGGGTGGGCGAAGGGCCGCGGGCACATGGTGGCCTGCACGCAGGCGATCCTCGGAAAGGGATACTTCGTCAACGGGAGGCATCGCGAAATCTACCGCCTCTGCCGGCCGCTGGTCGATCTGGCCCTGGAGCGGGACAGGGCCGCATTCCAGAGGCTCGACCAGATTCCGCCCTGGCTCGACGCGAACGCACGGTTCGCCGCGGACTCGGAACGAGACCGGGAGAGATACCAGGCTTTCATGGAGATGCTGTCCGAACTGCTCTAGCCTGTCTCGCCCGCCCAGCCTGCCGTGGCGGCCCCGCTAGAAGCATTCGTTCCGCACTTCCATGATGATCAGTTCCTTGAGCCGCTGGATGGCCTGCTTCTCCTGGGCCTTCGCATCGCGCCAGAACTGCTTGAGTTCCTCTCGCCATTCCGCGTTGGCGATGTACTGGTCGTAGCGCCACAGCGAGTCAAGGCGACGGCTCAGTTCGTGGACGAGGTCGTGGTCGTGATCGGCACAGCCGCAGGTTTCCCCGAGATGGCTCAGTTCTTTCTCGGCAGCGAGGTACATGGTCATTCCCCTGTCGTTGATGGATGGCGGACGCGGCCTGCCGTGGCGTCGGACGGCGCGCGAGTGCCTGCGCCGCGGGCAACCATTCGCGGCGCGAACCGGCGGATCAAGCCCGTCCGATCCTCGGGAGTTCCAGCCGGTGGAGGCGTGTGGACACTTCGCGGACCCGTCGGACGTTGCGCGTCGTAGCGGTTGTGTGGCGCGATGCCCGGTCGGCGGGCCGTGCCCGCCGACCGGCCCGCTTGGGGCGACGCGTTCCCACCCCTACACTGGTGCAGGCGGTCCAGGGGCCGCCTTCGGACACCTCGCCATGCACCGCCACGATCCTCCGCGCGGGCCCGACCACCAGACGGCGACCACGCTGCTGGAGTCGTTCGACAGTTGGGCCCAACTCCTCGGGCAGTCCCATCCGCCGGCGCCGCCCGCCGCGCCGGCACCGCCGCCCCCCGCCCCGGCCGCGGTGCCCGAGGCGGAGTCGTATCGCCCGGTCGTGAGGCGGCCGCTCGCGCTCCTGCACGTGGTGGACGACGGCCGCGAGGACGGGGAGACGGTGCGACTGCGGGCCGATCGCCTGGTCGTCGGCCGCACCGACGGCGACGTCCTGATCCACCACGACATCTCGATGTCACCGCGGCACGCGATGCTCGAGCGGTCCGCCGAAGCGGGCTGGACCCTGTCGGACCTGGGCAGCACCGGGGGCACGTTCGTGCGCGTGCTCGCGGCGCGGCTGCACGACGGCTCGTGCATCCAACTCGGGGCGTCGCGGTTCCGCCTCGACGCACCGCCCGGCCAGGAAGCCTGCCTCGTCGAACTCCGCTCCGAGGGCGAGGCCGCCCGGCACCCCTGCCGCGTGCCGCTGACGACGATCGGCCGAGGCGGATGCGACGTCGCAGTCGTCGACCGCTTCGTGAGCCCGCTGCACGCCGAACTCCGGCACACGGCCTCCGGCTGGCGGATCGAGAACCGCGGGCTCAACGGGCTGTGGGTTCGCATCGAGGCGCCGGTGAGGCTCGCGGCCCCGTCGCAGTTCCAGTGCGGCGAGCAGCGATTCGTGTTCGTCCCCCTCGGGCAGTGATCCGACCGGCTGCCGGCCTCCTCACTCCAGCAGCCAGTCCGGCAGCCGCCGGACGCGGCCCTCCAGGTCGACGCACACGACGACCGTTCGGCCGCGGGCGATGATCGAAGTGCCCCGGATCACCTCGTAGGCGTGCTCGATGCTCGCGCCGCCAACCTTCTCGACGAACGTCCTCACGACGAGCAGGTCGTCGTATTCGGCCGCGGCCCGGTAGCTGCAGGAGGCCTCCGACACCACGAGAAAGAGTCCGGCCTCCTCGAACTGCCGGTAGGTGGCCCCGCGCGCCCGAAGCATCTCCGTCCGGCCGATCTCGAAGTAGGTGAGGAAGTTGGCGTGGTGCACCCGCCGCTGCCCGTCGGTCTCCTGATACCGCACCCTGATCTCGGTCTCGTGGACTGCCAACGGCATGCCTGCGCTCCTCGGTGGCCAGCGGGCTCTCCGGGCGGGGCCTTCGTTGACCTCCGCATGGGCGAGACTCTATTCTTTGCGACCGGATCGAGGCAAAGCCATCGTGGCGGCGCGCTCGGCGGCCGGTCCGACACTGCGGAGACCACCACGTGAGCATCGGCGACAGGGGCGAGGGCAGCTCGATCGGGTTCGCCACGGCCCGCGGCCGAAACTTCCCGACCCTCCGGCAATTCACGGTGTTCCTCGAGAACCGGGTCGGCCAACTTCTCGAGGTGGTGCGTCGGTTCGACGGATCGAAGGTAAGGATCGTCGCCCTGTCGATCACCGACTCCGGGGAATGCGCGTTCGTCCGCTTCCTCCTCAGCCACCCGGAGCAGGGCCGCGAAATCCTCGAGCGCGCCGGGCTCGCGCTCATCGAGAGCGACCTGATCGGGGTCGAGCTCCCGGAGGGCGACCAGCCGCTCCTGCGGATCTGCACGGCGCTCCTCCAGGCGGAGGTCAACATCATCCAGGCCTATCCGATCCTCATGCGTCCGCGCGGCCGCCCGGCCGTGGCCCTGATGGTTGACAACACCGAGATGGGCCTGGAAACCCTGGGCAACAAGGGTTTCGCCATGATCACCGAGGGCGACCTCGACGAGGACGAATAGCGGTCGTCAGTCGTTGGGGAACATGCCGTCCGGCATGCCATCGACCTGCCGGACGACGATCTTCTGGATCGTGTCCCAGGCCACCGCCGTGAGAGTGACCTTGCCGTCGGGCGTCTGGCTGGCGAACAGAGCATGGGTTCCCCGCGACCACGCCGGTTCGTAGTACTCCGGCAGGATGACGCCCCCGCCGGCGACGTGCAGCTCCACGATCCCGCCGTGATTCCTCTCCAGCCACAGCCGGGCGACGAGCTGGGCGGTGGGGTGCTCGACGACATCCACCTGGTCGGGCGCCGCGAATCCCTCCGGGGCATGCCCCTGCACCAGCTCGCCGATGCCGCTGCCGCCCTGTTCGACGGCTCCACCCGTGACGTCGACGATGAGTTCCCCGGCGGGCCGCGATTCGGCCGCAGCCGCACCTTCGAAAAGGTTTGCAAACGCGTCCGGCGCCGGCGTTGGCCCGACGGCGGCGGCCTCGGCAACGACGGCCAGATCGGGCGGCACCATCGGCGGCCCGGAATCGGAACGCGCCGTCTGGTCTGACGTGGGAATCACGACGGGCACGCCGCACTTGGAGCAGGTGCCTCGCTTGCCTGCGAGCCTGGCGTCGACGTTGATGCGATGCCCGTTGGGGCACTGGAACGTGAGCGTGCGTCCGCCCGCCTTCGCGGCGGGCCGCGGCACGATTCTCGTCTTCTCCTCCGCCATCGTCCGACTCCCGGGGAACCACCGTGCGGCGCGGACGCCGTCGATTAAAGTCTAGCGTGCGGCCGAGCACCTTGACGGACCGGCGGCGGCCTCTGACACTGCGGAGGTGCGGCGGCCGGCGACGGGGTCGGATTGCCCCGGTTCTCTCGGTCGTTCGGGTGGTGCCATGCCCATCGAGGTCGTCTGCCCGGGCTGCAAGAGCCGGTTCTCCGTCAGCGACCACAACGCCGGCCGCACGGGCCCGTGCCCGAAGTGCAAGCAGCCGATCACGATCCCGAAGCCGGCCGTGCAGGCGGTGACGATCCACGAGCCAGAAGCCCCCGTGGCCAGCTCGCGGGGCACCGGCCGCATCCCGACCGCACCCATCAAGAGCTCGGAAAGGCCCGTGTCCGGCCTCCAGGTGGCGGCGGTTTTCGGGGGCGGCATTTTTGCCGTGGTCATGGCGTTGCTCGCCCGGCTCGCGTGGCACTCCGACCCGCCCACGTGGGCCCTCGCCGTGGCCGCGGTGGCGCTGTCGTTTCCCTGCGTCCTCGTCGGCTACCGAATCACCCGCGACCGCGAGCTCGAGCCCTACCGCGGCCGTGCGCTGGCCGTCCGCGTGGCCATTTGTGCCGCCGTGTATGCGGGCCTGTGGGCCGTGCGGACATGCGTGCCCGCCGACATGACCGCGGAGATGTGGCAGTGGCTCTACGTCGCGCCGATCTTCCTCGGCGTCGGCGCGCTCGCATCCTTCGCCACGCTCGACCTCGACTGGGGCGTGGCGGCCGCCCACTACTCGCTCTACGTGCTGTTCACCGCCGTGCTGCGCTGGCTGGCCGGCCTCACGCCGATCTGACCATGGCATTCGACTCCCTCCCCGAACTCGTCGCCCTCGACTCCGGCGGAGATGGCCTGCGCATTCCGCCCGACCTCACGGTGCCGTTCACGCCGCGGACCCGCAGCCTGATCGACCTCCCCCTTCTGCGCCGGCTGGCCCGGATCAGCCAGTTGGGGCTGGTGGCCCTCGTCTACCCGGGCGCCACCCATTCGCGGCTCGAGCACTCGCTCGGGGTCTACAGGCTGGCACTCGCGTTCCTCGCGCGGCTGCGGCACGACGCGCAGTTCGCGGCCACGGTGGGCGAGGCCGACGCCGCCGCCTTCGTCGTGGCGGCGCTCGTCCACGACGTCGGGCACTGGGCCTACTGCCATCCCCTGGAGGACATGGGGCTTCCGGAACTGCCACGGCACGAGTCGTTCGTACGCTCACTCGTGACCTCGGGCGATGCCGCGGCGGTGCTCCGCCGCGAGTGGTCCCTCGACCCGGAGCGCGTGGCCGCGCTCATCGAGGGCTCCGCCGTCGATCCCGCGGGCCGCCTCCTTCACTCGCTTCTCTCCGGACCGATCGACGTCGACAAGATGGACTACCTCGCCCGCGACAGCCTGCACGCCGGTGTGCCCTACGGGCGGCACTTCGACCAGGAGCGGCTGCTCTCCAGCCTGTGCGTCGATGCGTCGGGGACGAGCCTCGCGATCACGGAGAAGGGCCGCACGGCAGCGGAGCTGATGGTGTTCGCCCGCTACGTGATGTTCAGCGAGGTGTACTGGCACCACGCCGTGCGGGCCGCCACCGCGATGCTGCAGCGCGCCGTATGGACCGTGCGGGCGGCAATCGTGCCGGAGACGCTCGTGCGGCTCGACGACCATGCCTTCGCCGACTGGCTGCTGGCCGCGGCCCGCGGCACGCCGGCAGCCGACCTCGCCGCCGGCCTCTTCGGCCCGGTGCGCCGGCTCGTGAAGCGGGTGGCGACGTTCGACGCGCTCCACCAGCCCGACATCCACCGTGCGCTCGCCGGGCGATCCTACGCCGACACCTTCGCGATCGGGGCCCGGCTCGCAGCGCAACTCGCGCGGGCGACCGGCCGCTTCATCGAGCCACACTCCCTGCTCATCGACGCGCCCCCCGCCGAACGCGAGGTCGAGTTCAAGCTGCAGGTTCGCGAGCGACCCGGGCGGGGCGCGGCGCCGGCCTGGCGGCCGCTCGAGCAGCTCTCGCCCGTCGTGCGCAGCCTCGCCCACGAGCAGTTCGACAACCTCGTGAAGCGGGTCCGCATCTTCGCCCCACCCGACGTTGCGGCCGCCCTCTCGGGCCTGCCCGACCTCGACCGCCGCGTGCTCGATGCCTGTCAGGGCGATTGAGCGTCGGGGAACCGCAGCGGCTCTCCCTGCCGGGGGCCGTCCGCTTTTTCCGAAGCAGCATCGGGCCGCACGAGCACGCTGTACGTGCCGTCCTCGGCGGGCTCGTCGGCCCGGGGCCCGGGTTGCGCCGGGCTCTCGAACGCCGCCCTGGCCACCTCGTCCCGCGACTGCGGAGCTGGCGTCGGCGCGGGAGCGGCACTGCGTGCCTGCGGGGCCCTCGGAGGAGCAGGACTCGCCGGATTCCTGGTGGCGGTTTGAGCCCGCCGCGCTTCGGCCGCCAGTGCCGCGGTCCGCGGCCGCTCCGGCGGGCGGCCCAGTTCACGTTCGAGCGCCGCCTCCGCCCGCGCCACGCGCCGCTCGGCACGCATCACCGGGCCGCGCAGGGGCCGTGCCTCCGCGCTGCCGGACGCCGACGCGACCACGATGCACAAGCATCCGAGAACGCACGCCCGTGCCACCGTTCCGCAACGAAAGTCCGCCATGTGATCCCTCACGTGCCGTGATTGCAGTCCATCGCACGCCGCCGGCCTACTTGGCCGCGGCACCGGGCAGCTTGCCCTGCTTCAGCAGTTCGCCGTAGGTCGGCCCCGACGGGCTCGGCATGCCCGCCACCTGCTCGAGCGCCTTGCGAATCTTGGCCGTGTCCTTCTTGTCTTCCTTCTTGTCGAGCAGCTCGGCCAGCGCGTTGCCGTAGGAGTTCCGCTCCTTCTTGCTGCTCGGAGCGTGGCACACCACGCACTTCGCAGTCTCGACCTCCGCGGCGAGCGCCTTGTCGGCCGCCTCGGCACTGTCGGGCTTCACGTAGACCGCCTTGAACTCGTCGAAAAACTCCTTGATCGCGTAGGCGGGCCGCGCTGCGGAGCCCGCGCACAGCTTGACGAGAAATCCGAGCGTCAAGGCGATTCGGCTGGGTCCAGACATCGATGCACTCCCGGGAGATGGTTCCACCGTCGCGGCCGCGTGGCCGAATCGACCCGATTACTAGACAGGGTGCCGCGGGCCGGTGTCAAGAAACAGGCGCGGCGGAAGATCCTCCCGCCCCCGGGGTCACTCCCCTGCCAGTTCGAACAGGGCCTCGATCTCCACGGCCACGCCGGTCGGAAGCGAGGCGACGCCGAAGGCGCTCCGCACGCCGATCCCGGCGTCGCGGCCCCAGACCTCGGCGAACAGCTCGCTGCAGCCGTTGAGCACCTGCGGATGCTGGTCGAACTCCGGCGTGCACTGGACCATGCCCATCACCCTGACCACCCGCCGCACCCGGTCGAGCGAGCCGACGGCGGCGATCACGGAGGCGAGCAGCGCCAGCGCCACCTGGCGGGCGGCTGCCCGCCCGGCCTCGACGTCGAGATCGGCGCCGACCCGGCCCTTGACGAGGCCCCCGTCCGGCAGCAGCGGCAGATGTCCGGAGCAGTGGAGAAATCGCCCGAGCACGAGGCTGGGCACGTAGGCACCGATCGGCTTCGGGGCGGGGGGTAGCACGAGCCCGAGCGTCACGAGTCGCTGCTGCGGGCTTGCTGTTTCCTGGGGCATGCACCGGGAGTCTGGCCGAGGCCGGGCGGGCCGTCAAGCGGCGCGACCGCCCAGACCGCGCCGGCCTCCCCGCTTGCCGCATCGCCATCCACGGGTTCACGAAAGTTCATCCGGTCGTGCGGGTCGTGCCGAATACTCCAGTCGTGCCGGTCGCGGTTCGGATGACGATGCGGAGGGGGGCCGGGTGTACGCGCGACGTCTGATTCGTGCAGCCATGCTCGCGGTGGCGGTCTGTACGCCACTCGCGGCCCCTCCGTGCGCCGGCCTCGCCGCGGACGCCGAAACCTACGCCGTCGTCGACGCGGTCTTCCTCCAGCGCGACAACGATGCCAACGCGACTCCGCTGGTGCTCGACACCGACACGGGGCAGGCCGCGATCAGCGCATCCGACCCGCGGTATCCTGTCGCCGGCGGCATCCGGGCGTTCGTGGGCCGCCACGGCTGCGATCGCCACGGCTGGGAACTTGGCTACCTTGGCATCTACGGCATGAAGGCCGACGCGGCCGCCACCGGCAACGCCAACCTGCAGATCGCCCCGCCGCTGGCGAGCCGCGTGGCGAGCCTGCGCGACGCGTCGACGGCCCAGGTTTTCTACGGCTCCACGATCAACGGCGCGGAGGCGAACCTGCTCGCCACCAGCGAGCACGTGCACCAGCCCCGACTCAACGCCTACGCCGCGGACCAGGCCCCCTTCGTGTCGACGATCGACTGGCTCGCGGGGTTCCGCTGGGCCGACCTCGAGGAGCAGGCGACGATCGCCCTCACCACGCCGGGGAGGGCGCCGAGCCGGTATGGCGTGCGCGCCGGATCGAACCTCTTCGGGGGGCAGGTCGGCGTCCGCGGCCGGATCGACTGGGACCGCTGGGGGCTCGAGGGCACGGGCAAGGCGGCCCTGGCCGGAGTGGCCCTCTCGCAGTCGCAGGCGCCGGTCGTCGATGCGGTCACGGGCGAGCAGTATCGCTCGGCGCGGGGCGGGCGGGGCGGCGACGTCGGCAGCATCCTCGAGTGGAACGTGTCGGTCGTCCGCCACCTCGGCGACGTGTGGTCGATCCGCGCCGGCTACACGATGCTCTGGCTGACGGGCGTGGCCCTGGCCCCCGACCAGTTCGACTTCACCACGAACACCCTCGCGGGCACCGGCATCGTCGGGGGCAAGACGGTCTGGCTGGAAGGCGCGACGCTCGGCGTCGAGGCCCGTTGGTGACGGTGCC
>RFPF01000051.1 GCA_009926295.1 Planctomycetia bacterium | reverse complement strand
CAGGGCCAGGCGCTGTTGCTGCCCGACCGAGAGCGTGCGCGCGTTGCAAGCAGCCTGCTCGGCCAAACCCACCCGCTCGAGGGCGGCAGCCAAATCCGCGACCGCGTCGTGGGCGATTCGCCAGCGGGTCGCGGGGTCTTCACGGCCGGTGGCGGGCACCGGTTCGGTCTGCGAGAGCACGACCGCCGACACCGGGAGGCCGCGGAACCGCGCCACGGTCACCGCGGCCAGCGTGCGGCCGATCGCCCCGAGCCGCGCCGCATCGACGACGACCAGCGGCAGGGCGAGCCGCGCGGCAAGATCGGCGTTGGAGAGTGCGTCTGTGAGGGGAGACAGCATCCCCCCAGCCCCTTCCACGACGACGAACTCGAAGGCCGCGACCCATGGCTCGAGCCCGCGCACGAGCAGCGCTTCATCGACGGCACGGCCCTCGGCGCGGGCGCTGCGGGGCGGGGAGATCGGCGCCGAAAACACCTGCGGGCAGACGTCGGCCACGTCGAGCGGCCGGCCGGCTGCCTCCCACAGCGCCGCCGCATCGCCGGGCCCGCCCGAGGCCACCGGCTTGTACACGCCGACGCGCACCCCCGCGGCCACGAGCTCCCGCACGATCGCGACCGCCACGGCCGTCTTGCCGACGTCGGTATCGGTGCCGGCGATGAAGATTCCACGGGCCATGAGACGCTCGGCGTTTGCCTGGGATCGAAAGGCGTTCTACACTTTCGTTGGAAGAGATTTGAGACTCATTCTCAAAAATATCCCGGAGCCGCGTCACGCGGAACATTACTCGTGCAGTCCCTGGAAGAGATCGGCGTCGGCCAGACAGCCTCGATCGCCGACGTTCCCGGTGCCGACGCCGTGTCGCTGCGGCTCCTCGAGATGGGGCTGACTCCGGGCGTGCGGGTGGCCGTCGTGGGCCGGGCGCCGCTCGGCGATCCGGTCGAACTCGAAGTCCGCGGCTATCGCCTCTCGATCCGGCGCCGCGAGGCGGCCCTCGTCACCGTGACGACGTGAGGAGCCCCCGATGACGGAGCCGGGCGGGCGGGAGCGGCCGCTCATCGTGGCCCTCGTGGGAAATCCGAACACCGGCAAGAGCACCCTCTTCACGGCGCTCGCCGGCATCCCCACCCGGATCGGCAACTATCCCGGCGTCACGGTAGAGGAGAAGGTGGGGCGGTTCTCGCACCACGGCCGAGACGTGGATCTCGTCGATCTGCCGGGCACCTACAGCCTCCGGGCCCAGAGCCCCGACGAGCAGGTCGCCGTGGACGTGCTGTGCGGCCGGATGCGGGGCGTGCCGAAGCCAGACTGCGCCATCGTCGTCGTCGATGCCTCGAACCTCGCCCGCAACCTGTTCCTCACGAGCCAGGTTCTCGACCTCGGGCTTCCAACGGTGGTCGCCCTCACGCTCGGAGACCTGGCTGCGGAGCGGGGGATCACGGTCGATGCCGACTCCCTGGCCCGCCGACTCGGCTGCCCGGTCATTCCCGTGGTCGTGCCGCAGGGCGTGGGGGTCTCGACGCTCCGCGATTCGGTGGTCGGCGCCGCCGCCGCCCTGCCGCCGCCGCCGCCCGCACTGGCGGCCCACCTCGCAGACGCCGACGCCGAGCGGCCGCCGGCCGCCCGCGATGCGATCGCCCGCTACGCATGGATCGACGGCATCGCCGCCGACGTCATCCGACGTTCCGACCGCACCGGCCGCTCACGGTCTGAGGCGATCGACGCCATCCTCACGCACCGCGTCTGGGGCACTCTCGTATTCGCCATGGTGATGCTCGCCCTGTTTACGTCGATCTTCCGGCTCGCGTCACCGGCGATGGACCTGATCTCCGCGGGGATGGACGGGGTGGCCGCGCAGGTCGAGGCATCGCTGCCGGAGGGACCGCTGCGATCGCTCCTCGTCGACGGCGTGCTCGCCGGAGTGGGCGGCGTCGTGGTATTCGTGCCGCAGATCGCCCTGCTGTTCCTGTTCATCGCGATCCTCGAGGGCTGCGGGTACCTGTCGCGGGCCGCGTTCCTGATGGACCGGCTGCTCGTCGGTGCCGGCCTGTCGGGCAAGTCGTTCATCCCCCTGCTCTCGAGCTTCGCCTGCGCGATCCCCGGCATCATGGCCGCCCGCACGATCGAAAATCGCCGCGATCGGCTGCTCACGATCCTCGTCGCGCCGCTGATGAGCTGCTCGGCCCGGCTGCCGGTGTATCTGCTGCTCTGCGGCGCCTTCGTCCCCGACGCCGCCGTCGTCTTCCCGTGGCTGCGGCTGCCGGCCGTGGTGCTGGTGGCGATGTACGCCCTCGGTGTGATCGTGGCCGCGGCCGTGGCCTTCGGGCTCTCGCGCACGGTGTTCCGCGGCCCGCCGCAGCCGTTCGTGATGGAACTCCCGGGCTGGCGCTGGCCGCAGGCCGCCGTGGTGCTCGAACGCGTCCGCGAGGCTGCGTGGTCGTTCCTCAAGAACGCCGGCACGCTGATCCTCGCCATGAGCATCGTGCTCTGGGCGCTCGGAACGTACCCCAGGCCCGTGCTGCCGGCCGGTGGCGAATTCACCGAGGCCGAGGCCCGGGGCGAGGCCCTGAGGCAGAGCTTTCTCGGCCGCGCGGGACGGGCCATCGAGCCGCTCGTGAAGCCGCTCGGCTGGGACTGGCGGCTCGGCTGCGCGGCGCTGGCGAGCTTTCCAGCCCGCGAGGTGGTGCTCGGGACGCTGGGAGTGATCTACAACCTCGGCGACGTCGACCCCGGCGATGAGGAGGGCGGCACGATGCTCGTGCGGCGGCTCAAGGCGGCCACGTGGGATGGCACCGAACGGAAGGTGTTCTCGCTGCCGGTGGCGCTGTCGATCATGGTGTTCTTCGCCCTCTGCGCCCAGTGCGCGAGCACGCTCGCCGTGATCGGCCGGGAGACGGGGAGCTGGGTCTGGCCCGTCGTCACGTTCGCCTACATGACGAGCCTGGCGTGGCTGGGGGCGTTCGCCATCTACCAGCTCGGCACGGCCCTCGGCTGGTGACCATGCAGGACGCGATCGCCATATTTATTTCGATCGCCGCGGGGGTGTGGCTCGTGCGCACGCTCTGGCTCCAGGTTGCGGCGCCGCCCTGCGGCAAGGTCGACACCCCCCCCGGCAGCGACGGCTTCGTGCCCCTCGACACGCTCACGCGCAAACAATCGGGGCGGCCCTGAAGCCGCCCCGATGCACTGCACGTGATGACTTCCGCCGCGTTCGCGGCGTGAATCAATACATGTCGTAGTCGCCGCCGTGCCCGGCACCGCCTGCCTTGGGCTTCGACTCTTTCGGCTTGTCGGCGATCAGGGCATCGCTCGTGAGCAGGAGCGTCGACACGCTCGTGGCATTCTGGAGCGCCGTGCGGGTCACCTTCGTGGGGTCGATGACACCGGCCTTGACGAGATCCTCGTATTCGTCGGTGGCGGCGTTGTAGCCGAAGTTGCCGCTGCCGGCGAGCACCTTCTCGCACACGATCGAGCCGTCCTGGCCGGCGTTCGACGAGATCATCGTCACCGGGGCCCGGGCCGCCCGGACCACGATGTTGAAGCCGACGGTCTCATCCTCGGACAGTCCCTTCGGCTTCACCTGCGAACTCGCCCGCAGGAGGGCCACGCCGCCGCCGGGCAGGATCCCCTCCTCGACGGCCGCCCGCGTGGCGTGCAGCGCGTCCTCGACTCGGGCCTTCTTCTCCTTCATCTCGCTCTCGGTCGCGGCGCCGACGTTGATCTTCGCAACGCCCCCGGCGAGCTTCGCCAGGCGCTCCTCGAGCTTCTCGCGGTCGTAGTCGCTGGTGGCGGCCTCGATCTCGCGGCGGATCTGGGCGATGCGGGCCTTGATCTCCGTCGACTTGCCGGCGCCCTCGATGACCGTGGTGTTGTCCTTGTCCACGATCACCTTCTTGGCGCGGCCGAGCTCGGCGAGTCCGAGGTTTTCGAGTTTCATCCCGAGGTTCTCGAACACCGCGGTCGCGCCGGTGAGGATCGCGATGTCCTCGAGCATGGCCTTCCGCCGGTCGCCGTAGCCGGGCGCCTTCACCGCGCACACCTGGAAGGTGCCGCGGAGGCGGTTGATGACGAGCGTGGCGAGCGCCTCGCCGTCGACCTCCTCGGAAACGATCAGGAGCGGCTTGCCCGAGTTCACCACCGCCTCGAGCAGCGGCACGATGTCCTTCACGCTCGAGATCTTCTTCTCGTAGACGAGGATGTAGCAGTCCTCGAGCACGCACTGCATCTGCGTCGGATTGGTGACGAAGTACGGCGAGAGGTAGCCGCGGTCGAACTGCATCCCCTCCACGAACTCGATCTCCGTCTTGAGGCTCTTCCCCTCGTCGACGGTGATCACGCCGTCCTTGCCGACCTTGTCCATCGCCTCGGCGAGCAGTTCGCCGATCTCCATGTCGTTGTTGGCGGCGATCGCGGCGACCTGGGCCATCTCCTTCTTGCCCTTCACCGGGATCGACATGTCCTTGAGCTTGGCGGTGATCTCCTCCACCGCCTTCTCGATGCCCGCCTTCATCTGGACGGGGTTGCAGCCCGACACGACGGCCCGCAGGCCCTCGTTGAACACGGCCTCGGCGAGCACCGTCGCCGTGGTGGTGCC
The DNA here is from genome assembly GCA_009926295.1 of Planctomycetia bacterium. Taxonomy (GTDB): domain Bacteria; phylum Planctomycetota; class Planctomycetia; order Pirellulales; family UBA1268; genus RGVT01. Next base: position 10,646 of record RFPF01000051.1, on the reverse strand, counting down.
GTCGCCGGCGACGTCGCTGGTCTTGCTGGCGACCTCACGCACCATCCGGGCACCCATGTTCTCATAGACGTCCTCGAGGTCGATCTCCTTGGCGACGGTCACGCCGTCCTTGGTGACCGTCGGCGAGCCGAAGCTCTTCTGCAGGATCACGTTGCGGCCCTTGGGGCCGAGCGTCACCTTCACCGCGCGTGCCAGTTTCGCGACGCCACGCCGCATCGCCTCACGGGCCTCCTGATCGAACGCCATCATCTTGGCCATGGTCGGGTTCTCCTCTGTGGATTTCGGGGTCGAATGAACGGATGGTGCGGAACGGGTGCGGACGGGGGCTCAGCCGAGGATCGCGAGGATGTCGTCCTCGCGCATCAGCAGCAGCTCGTCGTCACCCACCTTGAACGGCTCGCCGGCATAGCTCGTGAACACGACGCGGTCACCGGGCTTCACCTGCAGGGCGTGACGACGGCCGGTGTCGTCGAGTTTGCCCTCGCCGACGCTCACGACCACGCCGCGGGCCGGCTTATCCTTGGCAGAGTCGGGCAGCAGGATGCCGCCGGCCGTCTTCTGTTCGCTCTCCTCGCGCTCCACGACGACGCGATCGCCCAGCGGAATGAGACTCGACTTCTTCCTGGCGGGCTTGGTGGCTGTCGCTGACATTTTTGAAACCCTTTCGAGATCGATGGTGACGAGAACCGCTGTGCCGCCCGGGGGTCGTGCGACCGGCCCGCCTGCCGCCGGCTGCCGCGGCGACATATCATCAGAGCGGCCCCGCCAAGAGAAGCAACTGGCGCGCCGAAGAACCGGGAATCGGCGAATTTCTTGGTTTTTCAGCGGCCGGCTGACTCTGGCCCGAACCGGACGGCGGAGCCCGGCGGGTGGGCGCTGCCAGTTTGGCAGAGGCCGGCGTTGCCGTGCCGCCGATGGTAAACCGCCAGGTGAGTCGGTACGCTCGACGCCCGACGTTTCGTTTCCAGCCCCCTGCCCCGGCCCGGAGTGCCCATCGAATGTCTGACCACCGTCGGATCGCCGCCTCGAAGGTCGGCGAAGTCACCGTCGTGAGGTTCGTCGACAAGAAGATCCTCGAGGAGGCGAGCATCCAGGAACTCGGGGCGGAACTGTTCGGGCTCGTCGAACAGCTCAACCGCCGCAGCATCGTCCTCAACTTCACCGACGTCGAGTTTCTCTCGAGCGCCGCCCTGGGCAAGCTGATCACGCTCGACCGGAAGGTGAAGGCCGCCAAGGGCCGGCTCAAGATGAGCAACATCCGCCCCGAGATCCTCGAGGTCTTCCAGATCACGAAGCTCAACAAGGTTTTCGACATCCGCAAGGACGAGGCCGAGGCGATCGCAGCCTTCCAGTAACTGCCCGCGTGGGTGGAGATCACATGGCACACGAGGCCGCGGCCGGTTCCCGTCCCGTTCCGCCGGTGGGTGGCTGGCGACGCGACGTCGAACTGCCCAGCGAACGCGGCGCGAGCCGACTGGTGATGGACGAACTCCTCGAGCAACTGGGCCTGCACGGCTGGTCGCCCACCGACATCTTCGGCATCCACCTGGCGGCCGAGGAGGCAATCGTCAACGCCATCGTCCACGGCAACAAGCTCGACCCCGCCAAGACCGTGCACGTGTCGTGCCAGGTGTCGCCCGAATTGGCCCGCATCGAGGTCACCGACGCCGGGCCGGGCTTCGATCCCGCGAGCATCCCCGACTGCACGCTCGAGGAACGACTGGAGGTGCCGAGCGGCCGGGGCGTGATGCTGATGCGATCGTTCATGACCCGGATCGAGTACAACGCCAAGGGAAACGGCGTCGTGCTCGAGAAGCGGCGGGAGCCGCAGGCTGACTGAGAGGCTCGATTTCAGGGGGATTTTCGGCTAGGGTGACTCCACAATTCCCCGATAGCTCAACGGTAGAGCGGCCGGCTGTTAACCGGTAGGTTGTAGGTTCGAATCCTACTCGGGGAGCTACGCCACTCATGTCGTGAGCGGCAGTCAGAGGCAGGAGGTGGCAAAACCTTCTGCCTCTCGGCGTTTCTGGAGGTCATGGGGTTGGTTGTTTTGCCGATCTGCCACGCCCCGCCACCTCCTGCCACGATTGCTCACGTCTCTGTTTGCGTCACCCCCAAAAGCAAAACCAGACGGCGACGACAGGGCACAAGAACTCGAACTTCCTTCCGACTCCCGGGTTGATTTACGGTTACGCAATGGCCGGGAAATCTCTCCAGCACGAACTCGGGAAGAAGACGCCGTTTGAGTCTCCCGAGAAGGAGGCGATGCTCAACATCGCCCGCACCAGCGACCAGCTTCAAAACCGCTTCGGCAGGCTCTTTCGGGAATTCGGTCTCACCGGCTCACAGCACAACGTGCTCCGCATTCTGCGAGGTGAAGGCCGCCCGATGCGGTGTGAAGAAATTCGTCGCCGCATGATCCAAGTCGTGCCCGCCATGACCGGCTTGCTCGACAGGCTCGAAAAGGACGGGCTCGTCACCCGCACCCGTTGCGAAAACGACCGACGAGTCGTTCATGTGGATCTGACGACCAAAGCCAGGACCCTGCTCCAGAAAATCGACGGCCCTCTCACAAATCTCTATCAGGAGTGCCTTGGGCACCTCGGCAAGGCCGAACTGGAACAGCTCTCCAGACTCTTGGAGAAAGCCCGCAAAAGCCTGCGGACGTAGCCGCTGCCTCCTTCGCCACAGGGCCGGGATCGACCGCAAAAAACGTACGGAAGGCACGGCCGTCACGCCGATAGTTTATATGTCATCTATCCAGCCATCCCGACGCCGCACTGAACACAGGAGTCGAAGATGAACCGGGCATCTCATCCCACGGGCATCGGTCTGCCGGCGAAAATCGGTGCGGTTCTGTTCGTTCTCTGGGGCGTGTTGCACATCTGGGTCGGGTATGAAGGTGTTCAGCAATACCTCACCAGCGGTGCCCCGGGATTGTGGAAGATGCTCACCGGCGGCAGAAACGCCCCGCACGAAGCATTTCAGCACGCCACGGATGCGTTGACGGCGAATGCCCACGCCCACCTCATCCTCAACTTCTGCCTCGACGTCGGTGGGTACGGTGTGCTCGGCTTTTTCGTGGCGTGGATGATCTGGAAACACGGATCGTGGTTGGGGTATCTGCTGGGCTTGATCGTGATTGGCATCAGTGACCTCGCGTTTCTGTTCGTCCAGGTCGTGCCGGGCATCATCGAACTCAATGCCGGGACCATCGGCGGACCGGTGATCTGGTTTCTCGCCGTGGCAATCACGCCATTCGGCCTGCCGAAGCTTCGAAGGTGAGCGCAGGCAGGCGATCCAGGGCGGCCCGACTCGTCTTCACGCGACCGGCCATGGCCACCTTCGTGATACGACGACGCTTCATTTCCCCGGCAAACGATGAGCGATGATCCGTTTCGTCGCCGTTGCCGTTGCTCCTTCGAGGAGGCGATCGCCGGTCAGTCGAGCCTCTTCACGCCGAGCACCGTTGCCTTGGGAAACTGCTGCTGGGCCAGTTTCTTGGCCTGGCCGGCATCCGAGGCCTTGACCTGGGTCGTGGTGATCCTGCCGTCCACCCGGAGTTTGCACTCGTAGGTGTGGAGCACCAGGGCCAGGTCCATGGCCGTGGCGACCACCCCGGCCCCGCACGCTCCACACACGGGAGAAACCGCCGCCAGCGTCGTGAGAATGAGCAGGATGATCGCGCTCATGGAACCTTCGCAAGGACATCGACTACCTGACCGGCTTAACGCCCGGCCGCTGTCGTTGGCCCACAGTGTATCGTCGACACACACGACGATGTGCGGAAATTCGTCGGCGTCGGGGCGAGCGTCAGTCGTCGCTGGATCCGGCGCCGTAGAGATCGGCCATCGCTGCCACCGCCGCCAGATACTCGTTGAAGTGCGCGTCCATGCCGAAGTCCTCCTCGTGGTTGTGACCAGCCCAGGGCTGACGTCTCTACGCACGGCGCATGACGAAGTTCATTTCCACCCCGCCACCCGAACCTGCCGCCACCGCCGGGGCCTGTCCGTGTGCGCACCGATCCGTTTCGTATACAATTCGAGGTGTCGTCCACGGGGCTGTTCATGATTCCGGCTTTTGCACCACACATCCGGCTGTATCCTGAGGGTGGTGTTCTCCCGCATCCGGAGCCCGCTTCCTTGCCCAAATCCCGCACGGCACCCAAACGCTCCCACGCCGTACGCGAACTGCTCGAAGAGCGGATCGTCGACGGCACCTATGCCCCCGGAACCCGCCTCGACGAGGTGGCGCTCGCCGGGGAGTTCGGCGTGTCTCGCACGCCCATTCGGGAGACGCTCATCCAGCTCAGTTCCTCCGGGCTGATCGACCTGCGGCCGCGCCGAGGTGCCGTGGTGGCGGAGATGAGCCCGCACAGGCTCTGTGAGATGTTCGAGGTGATGGCCGAACTCGAGGCGATGTGCGGCCGACTGGCAGCCCGCCGCATGACCGAAGCGGAGCACCGCAAACTCGCCACCGTCCACCAGCGTTGCCAGACGGCCCGCGACTCCGGCGGGGTCGAGGAATACTTCGCCCACAACGAGGACTTCCACAGGCTCATCTACGAATGCAGCCACAACGCGTTCCTCGTCGAGCAGGCGACGGCTCTCCAGCGCAGACTGCGGCCCTTCCGGAGGCTCCAGCTCCGGATGCGAAACCGCCTCGGGAATTCGTTTTCCGAGCACGAGGGGATCGTTGCCGCCCTGATCGCGGCCGATGGCGAACTCGCTGCCAAACGGCTGCGAGACCACGTCATCGTGCAGGGTGAGCGCTACGGCGACCTCGTGGCATCGCTCGCCCTGCTGCACCAGGCCGGCTCGCCCGTGAAGCGACCGGCGCCCAAGCGGCGTGCCGGCAAGCGGACGCGCGGCTAGCCGCCAGGCCGGCGGAGGATACGAGCGTGACACGGCGTGTTCCGATCCTGCTGCGGGCGGCCGGCCGATGGGCCGGGGCGACGATCCTCGCGGCCGTCGTCGCCGCCCCGGCGCGGTCGACGGAGCCGGTCGAAGCGGCCCCGAAGCCGGGAAGGCCGTTCGTCGCCAGGCCTACACGCACGCTCGCCGACCTGCCCGTGCTGCCGATCGACGCTTCGCTCGACCGGTTCGGCGGACTTGCCCCGGCGACCGAGCAGGCGACGGGGTTCTTCCGCGTGGAGAAAATCGGGGACCGCTGGTGGCTCGTCGATCCCGACGGTGGGCGGTTCATCAGCCGCGGAATGAACTCGGTGGCGACCGTGCCGACGAAGGGCGGACGAACGGCGCTGGAGAAAAAGTTCTTCGACATCGGCGGCTGGGCGACGACGACGTCGCGTCTCCTCCGCGAATCGGGATTCAACACGACCGGTGCCTGGTCCGACCATGAATCACTCGCCCGCGTGGAGCCCCCACTCGCCACCTGCCGTCTCTGGAGCTTCATGTCGAGCTACGGCAAGAAGCGCGGCGGCACGTTCATGCAGGCCGGCCACGTGGGCTATCCCAACGACTGCCCGTTCATCTTCGATCCGGAGTTCCCGGCGTTCTGCCGCGAGCACGCCCGGCAGCTCGCCGCGGGCAAGGACGACCCCTGGCTGCTCGGCCACTTCTCCGACAACGAGATGCCGTGGAGCCTGAAATTGCTGGAAAACTATCTCGGGCTTCCCGAGTCGGACCCGGGGCATCGGGCGGCGAAAGCCTGGCTCGCGGCGCGGCGGAATGGCGAATCCGGCGGAGCGATCACCGACTCCGATCGCGGCGCCTTTCTCGAGCACGCGATGGACACCTATCTCGGCACCGTCGCCGCCGCGATCCGGGAGCACGACCCCAACCATCTTTTCCTGGGAGTTCGGCTCCACGAGCCCGTGTTCGACCTGCCCGAGGTCTACCGGGCGGCCGGCCGGCACTGCGACATCGTCTCGGTCAACTACTACAGGGCCTGGACGCCAGACCGCGAGCAGATGGCGATGTGGGCCGGCCAGGCGAAGAAGCCGTTCATGGTGACCGAACACTACGCCAAGGGGGCCGACAGCGGCATGGGCAACACGGGCGGCGCCGGGTGGCTCGTGAAGACGCAGCAGAACCGTGGCCGCTTCTACCAAAACTTCGCCCTCGGGCTGCTCGAATCGCGGCACTGTGTGGGCTGGCACTGGCATCGCTACGCCGACAACGATCCCGACGACAAGAAAGTCGATCCTTCGAACCGCGATTCCAACAAGGGGATCGTGACTGCCCGCTACGAGCCCTGGCAGCCCCTGCTCGACGAAATGCGGCCCTTCAACGAGCGCGTTTACGGCATCATCTCCTGGCTCGACACCCGTCCCTCGTCCGACGCCCCGGAGGCTCTTCGATGATCCCTCGCTTCAGCCCCCTGCAATGCCTGCTCGGATTCGCGGTTGCCTGCGGTTTGTTCGGGATGGCCGCGGCCAGTGCCGGGGAGGATACGAAAGCGGCGAAGAAGGAGCGGGTGGTCGTGTTTCCCGAGGACATCCGCGTGGAGCGCGACGTGGCCTACCTCCCGCCCGACCGCAGGCAGAAGGCCGATCTCTACTTCCCCAAGGAGATGCCCGAGGGCAAAAAACTGCCCGCCGTGATCATCATCCACGGCGGCGGCTTCAACGACGGCGACAAGGATCGGCGGCGCGAGATCAACATCGGCTCGAATCTCGCCCGCCGGGGCTACGTCGGCATGAGCATCGACTACAGGCTCTGGAACAAGGCCGTGAAGTCACCGACCTGGCCCCAGAGCCTCTACGACGCGAAGACGGCCGTCCGCTGGCTCCGCCAGAACGCCGACCGGCTCGGGGTCGACCCCGACCGCATCGGGGCCATCGGCTGCTCCGCGGGCGGAAACCTCGCGTCGATGCTCGCCGTCACGGGCCCCGAAGACGGCCTCGAGCCCCCGGACGGCGACGGGAGCGTGTCGACCCGCGCGCGGTGCGCGGTCGACCTCTACGGGGCCGTCGATCTGCTCAACCACCACGACATGAAGATGTTTCTCAAGACGCGCGAGGAGGATCCTGAGGTCTACAGGAAGGCCTCGCCGACGAGCTACTGCACGAAGGGCGACGCCCCCATCCTCCTCGTCCATGGCACCGGCGACGAAACGGTGAACGTGAGCCAGAGCGAGACGTTCGCCAAGGCCCTCGAAGCCGGCGGCGTCGAACACGAGCTGATCCTGATTCCCGACGCCCCGCACACGTTCGACCTCGACTACGAGCCATTCGACGTGAAGACGGCGGTGTTCACGTTCCTCGACAAGCACCTCCGGGGGCCCTGAGCCTGCGGGCAGCGGCCGAGCGGCGAAATCCGCGAACCGGGGATTTCGCCGGGTGCTGCGGAGGCCTATACTGCGCCCGTTGGAGTTGTATACACGCTCTGCGGGGGCTGTTTTCGCATCCTGCGTTCGCTTCGGGGAGGGTTCATGCACCGCCGTTCGGGTCGTCGAGGCTTCACGCTCGTGGAACTCCTGGTCGTGATCGCCATCATCGGCGTGCTCGTGGGACTCCTGCTGCCGGCCGTGCAGGCGGCCCGCGAATCGGCGCGGAGGAGCTCCTGCACCAACAACCTCAAGCAGATCGGGGTCGCGTTCCACAACCACGAAAGCGCGAAGAAGCGGCTCCCTGCCGGCCACCAGCATTGCAGCGGCAACGATCCGGGCTGGAGCTGGGGCGTCTTCATTCTGCCCTACGCCGAGCAGACTGACATGTACAACGAGCTGTTCAAGGCCACGACCTCGGGCTCGTTCGTGACGCTCAGCAGCGCGATGTATACGTTGAAGAACACTCCGAACTCGCTCATGGCCCAGACGCTGCTGACGCCGCTGTCCATGTATCGATGTGCCTCGGATGTCACGCGAAGCGGCAACAACCTCGCTGATTTTGGCAAGACCGTGGTGCACTTGGCCGTATCGTCGGGCACATTTCTCCCCACGTCGAACTACGTCGCCAGCACGGGCACCACGGCCCCACAGAACAAGACCGATCCAGGCGGTGTCCTCTTCGGCAGGCAGGCCTTCACAGACGACGTCCCGTCGAACGGGAACTTCACGTCCGACAAAGGCATGCTCGGGGTGCCGTTTCGACAGATCACCGACGGTCTCAGCAAGACGTTCCTCGTCGGCGAGCGTTCCGGCGCCACGAGCCAGGCAGAGGCCCAGAGCCCCGGTGACCGCAAGGCGAGCTTTGCAGCGGTCTGGGTGGGCGACGGCTGCTCCACGGATGGATCCAGCGTCGAGGGGGCGGGCCGCTGCTATGGCCGCGTCAGCACGAGCGTGGCCCTCAATGTGTTCAACAACACCGGCTACAACGGAAAATTCTTCAACAGCCTCCATTCCAATGGCTGCAATTTCCTGCTCTGTGACGGCTCGGTGCTGTTCCTGACGGACGATACCGCGACACAGGTGCTCGTCGACATGGGGCTCCGCTCCAACGGCGGGCCGTGACGGGCCACCTCAGAGCACGGCCCAGCAGGCGACGGCGCCGACCACCGTCATCGCGAGGCCCCAAAGAAGGCCCTGCAGGTAGAGAGTGCGACGGGTCGTCTCGTCCGGCACCGCCGCTACGCACAGGGCCCCGATTGTCGAGACGCTCGACACGTCGACGATGTTCGAGCCGACGTTGATCGCGGTGGCGGCCGCCAGCATCTGCTCCGGGGTCGCCTGCCCCCCTGCTGGCGGTCGCGGGCGCTCTCCAGGCGGACCTCGGGTGGATAGACCTCGATCGCGACCGGGTCGGCGGCCGACGCGAGGCCGGCGAGCCACGCCGTGAGCGTGCCGGGCGTGGCACACGCGGCGATCCAGCGGCTGAAAATCCCGAGGGCCCCGGTCTTCTCGCAGAGCGACACGAGCACGCCCATCCCGCACACCATCAGGATCACGCCCCACGGCATGTCACGCAGCGCCTGCCGCTCGTCGCCCGCCCCGGCCACCAGCAGCACCGTCGCCGCCGCCACCGCCGCGAGCCCCACGTGGGCCCCGAACACGACCGCAGCCACGATGAGGGCCGCGAGAACCGCGAGCGTCGCCACATGCCGCCAGTCACCGGGGCCGTCCTGGCAATCACGGTCACCCGTCACCGGCGCGGCGGCGCCGGCGGCCGTCGCCGCCCCGTTCTCGATCCTCCAGCCGCCGAGGAGGAGATAGCCCGCCGCCACCACCAGCGCATTCACGAGCAGGTTCATGCCGAACGTGTAGGCCGCGTGGCCGGAAAGGCCCATGTCGGCGAGTTTTTCAGCGGCGATCACGCCCATCGGGCTGACCGGTGAGAGCGTGCCCGCGATGGCCCCGTGCCCCACCATCAGCATCATGACCAGCGGCGAGAGCCCGAGCCGCACCGCGGCTGTCATCGCCGGAGCGGCCAGGAGCGCGGCGGTGGGCACGTTCCCGGCCCCCGCCGCCGACACGGCCGTCGCCAGCACGAAAAAGAGCGGCGCGAGAGCCCGCGGCTGCGACCGACAGGCCACCTCGGCCGCCCGCGTCACGAGTCCGAGCGTGCCGTTGCCGCGGGCGATCGAGAACAGGAGCGTGACGCCCGCGAGCGTCACGAACAGATCGACGGGGAACCAGCCGGCCACCGTCTTCGCGGTGAAGGCGTGGCCATAGGCCGGGGCGACGAGCGTGCCGATGATCCAGGCCAGCGACATCGCCACGAGGCCGACATTCACGTTCGCGACGCAGCTCGCGAGCACGACGGCCACGAGCGTCCAGACGCAGATCGTCGCGAGATCCATGCGATTGAGCCCGTCGCCGGGCGACTCCCTGGCGACAGTCTAACCAACGTCGAAACGATGCGGGCGATCAGGCCCGCTTCCGCCGCCGGGCGGCCACGAGCAGGCCGCCCGCGCCGAGGGCGACGAGCACGATGGATGCCGGCTCCGGCACGACGACCACCGCCATGTCGCCTGTGCTCGACGTGAAGCTCAGAGTGGTGTTGGCATCGTAGGCCAGGCCCCAGGTGGCTCCACTGTCGCTCGTCGTCCACGTGCCAGCGTAGACCCCGGTCGACGTGATGCCGCTCAGAGCACCCGTGATGGTCGGCGAACCGGTCCACGAGAACAGATCGAACGTCGATGTTCCCGTCGACAGCACCTGGCCGAAGGACAGCGCCAGCGACCCGCCGTACTGCAGCGACGTGCCCGTGAGCGTGATGCCGTCGTAATCGGTGCCACGTGTGAGACCATTGATTTCGAAAACCGTCGAACTCGAGCCGCCGAGCACGAGGTTGGCCACGGTGAGCACGCCGGGGCTGTTGCCAGGCGACAGGATGCCGTTGACCACGACGTTCCCCGCGATCGAACCGGATCCGCCGAGCGTGGCGCCGGCATCGACCGTCGTGGTGCCCGCGGCCGTACCCGTGTAGAGGCCGCCATTCACCAGGAGCGTACCGGCCGACACGACCGTGTCTCGCGTGTACGTTTCATTTGCCGTCAGCGTGAGTGTTCCGGCCCCCTGCTTCACGAGACCGCCGCCATAGTTCGCGTCGGCGAGCACACCGCCGAGCGTCATCGAGTAGCCGCCCGTGTCCACGTAAGCCTTGCAGTCTGCGGCGAGGCTCGTCGCCCCGATCCCGATGTTCTGGGTGATGGTGCCCACATTCCCCTTGGCGAGCAGCGTGGAACCAGTGCCGCTGAACAGGATGCTCGCGTTGCTGCCGAAATTCGCCGCTGCGCTCGTCC
>RFPF01000006.1 GCA_009926295.1 Planctomycetia bacterium | reverse complement strand
GAGCTCCACGAGCGTGAAGCCCCGGCGGGGGTTCGGCGCGTAGTGGAGATGGGTGGCCATGGAGTCAGTCCTTCAGGCTGTCGAGATATTCGCGGCGGGTGCCGGGCCAGAAGTTGGAGAGGTCGTCGTCGCTGCCGAAGACCTCATCGCGGCCGGCACAGAGGATTTGAAAAGAGTCTTTGTTAAAAAATTCATTGGTTTCGCTGGCTACGTTCACAAAAGGTGTGGCGTCACCTGCGTACGTCTCTCGGAAGGCTCCGGGCGACGAACCTCCGGCGTAAGGAACGCTGCTGTAGAAACTGGAATTGATGTACAGGTAAGGGCTCCCTGGCTTTTGAGAAGGGGCGTATGCACCTGTAGACGTGATTCGCGCTCGATCAAAGTCATAAAGAACCTTTCTGTCTGACGCTGGACTCAAAGGGCTTGTCGGGTCATCCGTATAGCCGTAGAGCCAGTACACCAAGGCATTCGTGCCTGTGATTTGCGGCGTGAACCCGCTAAAGGGAGACGCAGCGAAGGGGGCCGCGAGTTGCGCGGCTAAGTTCGCAGTTGGGCAGCGAGGAAACAGTCGTGAGAGGTGCTTCCCCGCGGATGAGCCAGAGGTGGCAAGCGTGTCTAAGGCAGGCGGGAAGCTGCCGTACTCGCTCTTGTAGTTCATGATCGCCATGTGGAGCATGTCGATCTCCGCCTTGATCGCCGCGTTTCTCGCCTTCGTCAGCGACTGCATCACCACGCCAAGAGGCCGATGATGCCGATCACCACGAGGAGTTCGACGAGCGTGAAGCCGCGGGTTTTCCGTGCGGAGTTCATGACAGATCCTGGATGAGCTTGATGAGCGGAAGAAAGAGTGCGATCACGATGAAGCCCACCGCGCCGCCGAGGAAGATGATGAGCAACGGCTCCATGAGGCTCGTGAGGCTCTCCGTGAGCACCGCCACCTCCTCGTCGTAGGTGTCGGCCACCTTGTAGAGCATCGTGTCGAGCTCTCCAGACTCCTCGCCCACGTCCACCATGTTGATGACGAGGTCGTCCACCACGGGCTTCTTGTATCTCGTGAGATACAGCAGCGCGCCCACGCCCGGCACGAAGGCCGTCCAGAAGAGCATGGCCACGAGGTTCAGCGGCGGCACCGAAAACTCCTTGAGCGGCTTCGCGATCGCGTTGCCGTCGCGGATCGAGTCGCTCACCTTCTGGAAGAGCTGCTCGAACATCATGTTGCCCGAGGTCTCCTTCGTGATGTTGAGCGCCTCGAGGATCGGCACGCCGCTCGCCAGCAGCGTGCCGAGCGTGCGCGTCGAGCGCGACATGATGTTCTTCTCCACGAGCTGCCCGAAGATCGGGGCCTTGAGGGCGAACAGATCCCAGCCGAAGCGGCCGTAGGGGATCAGGCAGATGCCCTTGATCACCAGACGGATGCCGAAGGGGATCGCCGGGATGAGATACCAATAGTTCGCAATCCAGTTGGAGAGGTCGATGAGGAACTGCGTCATCGGCGGCAGTTCGCTGCCGAAGTCGTCGAAGATCTTCTTGAACTGCGGCACGATCTTCAGCATGATGAACGTGAGGATGCCCACCGCGACGCTCACCACGACGATCGGGTAGACCATCGCGCCTTTCACCTTCCGCCTGAGCGACTGGGCCCGCTCCATGAACTCCGACAGGCGGCGCAGGATCACCTCGAGCGCACCGCCCGCCTCGCCGGCCCGGATCATGTTGGTGTAGAGCCGATCGAAGCACTTCGGGCTCTTCGCCATCGCCTCGGAGAGGGTGGTGCCGCCCTCGATCTCGTCGCACGTGTCGAGGAGCGAATTCTTGAGCCGGCCCGGCTTCTGCATGTCGGCAAGGATCTTGAGGCTGCGCAGGATCGGCAGGCCGGCGTCCTGGAGGATCGAGAGCTGCCGCGTGAAGAGCGTGAGGTCCTTCATCTTCACGCCGCCGATCGCGAACGAGCGGCCCGGCTTCTTCTTCGAGGCGGCCGCGGCCGCCTTGGCCTTGCCCGCCTTGAGCTTCGTCACCATGTAGCCCATGGCGCGGATCGTGGCCTGGGCCTCGGCCTCCGAGGGAGCCTCGACGGTGTCGCGGATTTCCTTGCCGGTGGCGGCGTCGATCGCTTCGAAGACGTAGGTGGGCATGGTTCGTGGCAAGCGGGACGCTTGCCCCACAGGGTTAGGCGTCGAGGATGGTTTCCCGGATGACTTCGTCGGCGGTGGTGAGGCCCGCGAAGATGCCCTCCATTCCCGAGTCGCGCAGCGTCACCATCCCGTGCTTGCGGGCCTCGTTGCGGAGGTCTTCGGTGGAGGCGTTGCGCATGATCATCTCGCGGAGGTCGTCGTTCATGATCAAAAGCTCGTAGAGGCCGAGGCGGCCCTTGTAGCCGGTGCGGTTGCACTTCTCGCAGCCCTTGCCGCGGTAGAACTTCTTGCCGAACACCTGGTCGCTCGTGAGCTCGAGGTCGGCCAGCACGTCGGGGCCGGGGATGATCTCCTCCCTGCAGGATCCGGCGCACCAGCCGCTGGGCCAGGATCGCCTCCACCGTGGCCGTGATGAGGAACGGCGGCACGCCCATGTCGCGCAGCCGAGTGACCGTGGCGGGAGCGTCGTTGGTGTGGAGCGTCGAGAACACCATGTGGCCCGTGAGCGAGGCCTGCACGGCGATCTCGGCGGTTTCCGTGTCGCGGATCTCGCCCACGAGGATGCGGTCGGGATCCTGGCGGAGGATCGCCCGGAGGATCGCGGCGAACGTGTTGCCCACCTCCGAATCGATCGGCACCTGCACGATGCCGTCGATGTCGTACTCGATCGGATCCTCGGTGGTGATCAGCTTGTCCTCCACGTCGTTGAGCTCCGAGAGCGCCGAGTAGAGCGTGGTGGTCTTGCCGGAGCCGGTGGGGCCCGTCACGAGCACGATGCCGTTGGGCCGCTTGATCACGTCGCGGAACTTCCGCTTGATCTCCTCGTCCATTCCCAGCTTGTCGAGCGAGAGCGCCACCACCCCGCGGTCGAGCACCCGCATCACCACGCTCTCGCCGAACAGCGTGGGGAGCACGCTCACGCGGAGATCCACGGGGTGGCCGCCCACGTTGAGCTCGATGCGGCCGTCCTGCGGCAGCCGGCGCTCGGCGATGTCGAGGTTCGCCATCACCTTGATCCGGGTCGTGATCGCGAAGGCGAGGTGCTTGGGAGGGGGCACCATCTCCTGGAGCACGCCGTCGGCCTTGAGGCGGATCCGAAACTCGTGCTCGAAGGGCTCGAAGTGGATGTCGCTGGCGCCGTCGCGGATCGCGAGCAGGAGCACCATGTTGAGCAGCTTGCGCACCGGCGCGCTCTCGGCGAGGGCCTCGGCCCCCGTGAGGTCCATCGGCCCCTCCTTGCCGAGGGCCGCCGCCTGGGCCGCGAGGGCCGTGTCGTGCTCGAGGTCGTCGACGAGCGACTCCACGCTCTCGCTCTCGGCGGAGTAGAGCTTCTGGATGATCTTGTCGATCTCGGCCTCGGTGGCCACCACGGTGTGGATGTCGTAGCCGAGAAACGTGTGCAGCTCGTCGGCGATCTGCAGCTTCTGCGGCTCCGCCGTGGCCACCGTGAGCCGGTTGCCCTCGAGGGAGATCGGGATCACGCGGTAGAGCTGCGCCATCGGCTCGCTCACCAGCTTCACCACGTCGGGCTTGAGCTCTCGGTCGTAGAGCGTGACGAAGGTCGTATTCCACTGCTCGGCGAGCGCCTCGCCGAGCTGCTCCTCGGTGAAGAATCCGAGCGACACGCCCACCCGGCCGAGGAGCTCGCCGCCGCGCGAGGATTGCTCCTCGAGCATCGCCGCGAGCTGCGTCTCGTCGACGAGGCCGAGGTCGACCAGGATTTGTCCGAGCTTCTTGAGGGCCATGGGTGGGGTGGGGGCTAGTGGTCTTCCTTGCCTGCAGAGGCGTCCTCGTAGATGCCGTGCTTCGCGTTGGCGATCCGCTTGGCGAGGTCGTCGACGCTCTGCGCCTTCGCGAGCACGTCCTCCTCGCGCACCTTCTTCTCCTGCCAGAGCCGGAAGAGGTGGTCGTCGAGAAGCTGCATGCCGAGCTTGGCGCCCGTCTGGATCGCCGAGTTGATGCGGAACGTCTTGTTTTCGCGGATCAGGTTGCCGATCGCGGGCGTCACCCGGAGGATCTCGTAGGCGGCACAGCGGCCGCCGCCGATCTTGGGGAGGAGCGCCTGGCTGACCACGCCGATGATGGCCGTGGAGAGCTGCGTGCGCACCTGCTCCTGCTGGTTGGTCGGGAAGGCGTCGATGATGCGGTTCACCGTGCCCTGGGCGCTCGAGGTGTGGAGCGTGCCGAACACCACGTGGCCGGTCTCCGCCGCCGAGATCGCGGCCTCGATCGTCTCGAGGTCGCGCAGCTCGCCCACGAGGATCACGTCGGGATCCTGCCGCAGGGCGCGGCGGAGCGCCTCCGAGAAGCTCGGCACGTCGTTGCCGATCTCGCGCTGGTTGACGGTGCTCTTCTGGGAGTAGTGGTAGAACTCGATCGGATCCTCGATCGTGATGATGTGGTGGTCGTAGTTCTTGTTGATGAAGTCGATCAAGCTGGCGAGCGTGGTCGACTTGCCGGAGCCGGTGGGGCCCGTCACGAGGAACAGGCCGCGGGGCCGCGTGACCATCTGCTTGCACACGTCGGGCACTCCGAGCTGCTCGGGCGTGAGCATCTTGTTCGGGATCTGGCGAAGCACCATCGCCACGCTGCCGCGCTGCTTGAACACGCTCACGCGGAAGCGGGCCATGTCGCCGAAGGCGAAGCCGAAGTCGGAGCCGCCCTTCTCGGCGAGCTCCGCCTGGCAGCGCTCCGGCGTGATCGCCTTCATGAGGCCGTTGGTGTCGTCGGCGGTGAGCACCTTCGTGGCCTGGGGCCGCATGTGGCCGTCCACGCGAAACACCGGCGGCAGGCCCATCGTGATGTGGATGTCGCTGACGCCGCTCTTCACGGCCGCCGTGAGGAGCTTGTCGATCTGGATGGTGCCCTCGGCCACCTTGGGCCGGATGATCTGCTGCTGGCCCGACGCGTCGGGGGGCAGGGCCACCTCCTTCTCGTCCTTCTGGACGTCGAGCTCCAGCGGGGCGTCGGCGAGGAAATTCTGCGGCTCGGGCTCGGGCTCGGCGGAGGGCCGGAGCACGAGCACCTTGGCGCCCGCGTTGTCGATCAGCTTGCCGACGTAGCGGCCGCCGCCGACGGTGAAGAAAAACTTCGCCGGGTCGGCCTGGGGCGGCATCACGGCCTCCGCCATCGCCGCCACCTCCTCGGCCAGGATCGGCCGCGCCTTCACCTGCCGCAGCTGGCCGGCGATCTCCAGCATCGGGGCCACGCCGCCGGAGAGGCGGATCTCGGTGGCGCCGTTCTCGAGGGCCACCTTGAGATATCTCTCGAGTTGGGAGGCGGGGGCTGCCGTGCTCATGCAAACACCATGCGGGGGCGGAAGGGGGGCGTGAATCCGACGTCCTCTGGATGCCCTCCAGAGACAATCATATTCTGCCGCGCCGCGATTTTCGCGCACAGTTCCCGGCGGCTGGGAAGAGAGAAGGCCGACCACGTGAGGGCGCCCGCCAAGTCGACCGGCAGGCCCCTGACAGCCGCCGATCGAGACACGTGAAGTATGCCCCGGAGATCATCGGTCGGGCAAGGGCCAATTCCGCAGGCCAACCGCAGCCGCCCGGAAAAGCCGGGCCACGCCCTTACGGGGCCCTACTCCTCCACCCGCTTGGAGACCCGGAAAACCTCGTCGAAAGTGGTGATCCCCCGCAAAACCTTCTGGACACCGTCGTCGAACATGACGCTCATCCCCCCCGACACCGCCGCCCGCCGGATCTGGGTGGAGGGAGCGCCCTGGAAGGCGAGTTCCCGGATCTTGCTGTTCATCACCATGAGCTCGAAGATGCCGAGCCGGCCCTTGTACCCGGACTTCTGGCAGTGGGCGCAGCCGCGGCCCTTCATGAAGGTGGCTCCCTTGAGCATCTCGGGTGTCACTCCGGCCGCCTCGAGCTGGGTGTCGAGCGGCTGGAAGGGCTGCTTGCACTTCGGACAGTTCACGCGGACGAGCCGCTGGGCCAGCACGGCGATCACGCTCGAGGCCACGAGATAGGCCGGCACGCCCATGTCGATCATGCGGGTGATGGCGCCGGGGGCGTCGTTGGTGTGGAGCGTGGAAAACACGAGGTGGCCCGTGAGCGAGGCCTGGATGCCCATCTGGGCCGTTTCCGTGTCGCGCATCTCGCCGACGAGGATCACGTTTGGTGCCTGCCGCAGCATCGCCTTGATCACGCGGGCGAAGTCGAGCCCGATCTGGTGCTTGATCTCGCACTGGTTGATCCCGGCGAGGTAGTACTCCACCGGGTCTTCGGCGGTGATGATTTTCGTGTCGGGGCGGTTGAGCTCGTTGAGGGAGGCATAGAGGGTGGTCGTCTTGCCGGAGCCGGTGGGACCCGTGACGAGGATGATGCCGTTGGGGCGGCGGATGAGGTTCTTGAACTGCCGGAAGTCGGCGTCGGAGAGGCCCAGCTGGCGGATGCCGACGCGGATGTTGTCCTTGTCGAGGATCCGCATCACGACCGTCTGCCCGTGATTGGTGGGCATCACCGACACGCGGAGGTCGTAGTCCTTGCCGTCGGCGGTGAGCTTGATGCGGCCGTCCTGGCAGCGGCGCCGCTCCGCGATGTCGAGCTTCGAGAGAATCTTGAGTCGCGACAGGATCGCGCCCAGGAGCCGGCTTGTCGCGCTCCACGAGGCGGCCGTCGATGCGGTAGCGGATGCGGATGCGGTCTTCGAACGGCTCGATGTGGATGTCGCTCGCGCGCAGCTGAACCGCCTCGGTGATGATCAGGTTCACGAGCTTCACCACGGGAGCGTCGGAGTTGTCCTCCTCCTTGGCGTTGGCCGCCTGCTCGACGGCCGTCTCGGTGAAGTCGATGGCGGTGTCGGTGAACTCCTGGAGCATGGAGTCGGCCGACTCGCCGTCGCTCATTCCGTAGTGGCGGTTGATCGCCTCGACGATCTGCTCGCGCGGGGCGAGAGCCAGCTCGACGTCGCGGTTGAGGATGAAGCGGAGCTTTTCCTGCGTGTCGAGGTCGGTCGGGTCGCAGGTGGCGACCCGCAGGGCCGCGCCCGAATCGGCCACGGGAAAGATCGTGTTTTCGCGGGCCACGCTCTCCGGCAGGAGCGACACCACCTCCTGCGACACCTCCATCCCCGCCAGATCGACGATCGTGAGGCGGTAGGCCTTCGCGAGAGCCTTGATCACCTTGTCGCCCGGCGCATAGCCGAGCCTCACCACCTCGTCGTGCACCCGCTTCCCCGAGGACTCGGCGAGCCGCACTGCCTCCGCGAGCTGCTCGGCGCTCACGATCCCTTCGGACACGAGGATGGTGGTGAAGGCGTCGGCCATGGCATGGGGCAAGCGTCGCGCCTGCCGTCATTCGAGAAACGTGTCGGTGTGTTCGTAGCCGGGGGCACAGGTGCAGAGGAAGACGAGCTCCTCGCCACCGGTGTTTTCGATGGTGTGAACGAGGCCGGGGGGGATGGCGATGGCGTCGCCGGGCACGACGATCCGCGACTCGCCGGCGAGCGTCATCCGGGCGGAGCCGGAGAGGATGTAGTAGATCTCCTCGGTGACCTTGTGATGGTGGGGCGTGGTGGCCCGCCCCGGGGCGAGCCGGGCCTCGGCGAGACTCTGCTTGCGGATCGCGGAGTTGCGGTGGGCGAGCAGCTCACGGATCGTCGATCCGTCGACCGTGGTGAAGGGCACCGCCTCCCGCTGATTGATCACATCCATGCGTCAAGAATAACAGAAAGCCGCCATCACGCGGGCGGAAACCTGTCGTATTTCACATACAAGACGGCAGGGGGGATGGGCCGCACGTCCCATGCGGCGACATCGGGCAGGAGCCCCGCGTCGAAGGCCGTGTCGGCCTCCACCGCGAACGTGCTGCCTGGCGGAGCCGCCCGCCCGAGCGCCGCCACGAGCGCCATGACATCGGCGGGCCGCGTCCGGAAAAATTCCCATGGCGGAGAAAAGAAGACGACCCAGGGGGCGTCGGCCGGCAGCGGAGCGGGCACCGTCGGCAGTTTTTTCGCCCACAGGAGAACGTCGCCGGAGCGGACGTCGGACCGGTCGGCCACGCCGAGGGCCCGGGCCGACCGCTCGAGAGCATCGGCCGTGGGGAAATGGCGTTCCACGAACACCGCCCGGTTCGCGCCCCGGCTGAGGGCCTCGAAGCCGAGGGCACCCGAGCCGGCGAACAGGTCGATCGCAATCGCCCCCTTCACGCGCGTTCCCAAAAGGTCGAAGAGTGTCTCGCGGACACGGTCTTTCATCGGCCTCGTGCGGGGATCGGGGGTGAATTCGAGCCTGCGGCCGCGGAGATCGCCCCCGATGATCCGCGGGGCGCTGCCGGCATCGTCGACGGCGGGGCGTGGCTTCGGCATGGTCTCGTTCCGGGGCAGGGGGCGAAAGTGGTATCGTACGCTCCCACCAACCGGGAGCCGACCTGATGCTTGTCCGCACCGCACTCGCCCTGCTCGTCGCCCTCGCTGCCGCGTCCGTTCACGCTCAGGCGATCGAGGTCCAGAACAGGCTCGACCCCGCCAAGGCCAGGGAAGAGATGGCCGCCGCCAGCAAGGCGCTCAAGCAACACATGGCCGATCTCGCCGTCCTGCAGGCCAAATACCAGCAGCCGAAAGCCGACCAGGCGGCGATCGAAAAACGGTTCAACGAGGTGAAAGCGGAGGCCCAGGCCGCGAGCGAGAAGCTCGAGACGGCGGCGTTTGCGGTGGCCATGAGCGACCCGAAGAACGCCCAGGCTCGGGAGATCACCGGAGCCGTCGTGGCCGCCGCCCTCAGGCAGGACGATCCGAAGAGGGCCATCACGCTCGCGGAGATGCTCGACAAGGCGGGAGCCGCGGGGGAGGGCGTGCTGATGATGGCGGCGTCTGCGGCGATGCTCGTTTCCGACCTCGATGGCACGGAGGCCTGGCTCACGAAGGCTGCGGCTGCGGGCGTGGGCAAGGACAAGATCGCCGATCTCGAGCGGGCGGTGGCCGCCGAGCGGCCGAAGGTGGCCGAGGAGATGGCCAAGCGGGCCGCGGAGGCGAAGGCCGACGACCTGCCGCGCGTGAAGATCACGACCTCGAAGGGCGACGTGGTGGTGGAACTCTTCGAGAACGAGGCGCCCAACACCGTCGCCAACTTCATCAGCCTCGTGGAAAAGGGTTTCTACGACGGCACGCCGTTCCACCGCGTGATCGGCGGGTTCATGGCCCAGGGAGGCGACCCGACCGGCACCGGCACGAGCGGCCCCGGCTACGCGATCGAGTGCGAGGTGGGAAGGCCCGGGGCCCGCAAGCACTTCCTCGGCACGCTCTCGATGGCCCATGCCGGGCCGAACACGGGCGGCTCGCAGTTCTTTCTCACGTTTCGCCCGACGGAGCACCTCGACGGCAAGCACACGGTGTTCGGGCGGGTCATCGAGGGCTTCGACGTGCTCCCGAAGCTCACGCGCACCGAGGGGGAAATGGCCTCGGGGGCCCCGCCGGATACAATCGTGAAGGCCGTGGTGGTGCGGAAGCGAAGCCATCCCTACGAGCCCAAGACGCAGCCCGACCCTCGGAAACGGTGACCCCATGCGTCGTGCCTCGCCAGCGCTCTTCCTTCTCGGAGCCTCCCTCGTGACCGCCGCCGAACCAGCGGGCGATGCCCCGCAGACTCCCGTCAAAAATCCTGCCGTTCTCGGCCGCATCCCGGACGCCGAGATGCCGAAGACCGACGCCGAGTGGAAGCAGCGGCTCACGCCCGAGCAGTTTCAGATCACGCGGAAGAAGGGCACGGAGCGGGCCTTCACCGGGAAATACACCGACACCACGACCGCCGGCACCTACCGCTGCGTGTGCTGCGGCGAGCCGCTTTTCACGTCGGGGGAGAAGTTTCACAGCGGCTGCGGCTGGCCGAGCTTCTACGCCCCGATCGACAAGACCCGCAACAAGGCCGTGGCCGAACACGCCGATGATTCGCTGGCCGGGGTGCCGGGCTTCGGCGTCCGCCGCTGCGGCGCCCACCTCGGGCACGTGTTCGACGACGGCCCGCCCCCCACGGGCCTGCGGTATTGCATCAACTCCGCGTCGATCATCCTCGACGAAAAGAAGTAAGGCCGCCGTAGGACAGGCGTCAGCCTGTCCTACGTAGTGACGCACGCGGCACCCGCCGCACTACGACGTGGCGGGGGCCACCGACTTCATCACGGCCTGTCTGGCCGGCAGCATTCCTGCGGTCGGGCTTGCCAGGCTTGCGTGTATGAACTCCATGCGTTCGTGGTCATGCCGAGCCACGTGCACATCCTGTTCACGCCCCTCGCCGCTTGGACCGAGGAGTACGGCGCCACCGGACGAAGTGGGGGGCCGAGGACATCGATCATGAAGACGTTCAAAGGGCGGACATCGCGCGCATGCAACCGCATTCTCGGCCGGAACGATCCATTTTGGCAGAGCGAGTCGTACGACCGTGTCGTGCGTGACGAGCAAGGATTCGGCAATGCCGTGCACTGCATCGGGCACCACCCCGTGGAAGCGGGGCTCTGCGCCCGCGCCGAAGATTGGGTGTTTTCGTCCGCCCGAAAAGCAGGACAGGCTTTAGCCCAGGTAGGACAGGCTTTAGCCTGTCACGAAATATGAGACCGGTGGATCACGACAAGCCGAAGCCTGTCCCACGAGGTTGGTTGAGGGAAGCATGCACATCGTCATTCTCGACGCTTTCACCGCGAACCCCGGAGATCTTTCCTGGGATGCCCTCGCGGCACTCGGAACGCTCGCGGTCCACGACCGCACCGACGACGCCGACATCGTGCGGCGTGCCCGCGACGCCCGGATCGTGCTCACCAACAAGACGGTGCTCTCGCGCGACGTGATCGCAGCGCTGCCCGAGCTCGAATGCATCTGCGTGCTCGCCACGGGCTACAACGTCGTGGACGTGGCCGCGGCGAAGGAGCGCGGTGTGACGGTGTGCAACGTGCCGGAGTATTCGACGCCGAACGTAGCGCAGGCGGTGTTTGCCCTGATCCTGGAGCTCACCAATCGCACCGGCCACCACGACGGCACGGTGCACGAGGGGCGCTGGGCCGCATGCGAAGACTTTTGCTACTGGGACGGCGACCTCGTGGAACTCGCCGGCCTCACGCTCGGGATCGTGGGCTACGGCCGGATCGGGCAGGCCGTGGCCCGCGTGGGGCGGGCGTTCGACATGCGGATCCTCGCGCACCGGCGGTCGGCCGCGGGCACGATCGAAGGGGGGGCGTATGCCGACCTCGATAGGCTCTTCGGCGAGAGCGACATCGTGAGCCTCCACTGCCCGCTCACGCCCGACACGAAGGACCTGGTGAATGCGGCCCGGCTGGCGACGATGAAGCGGACGGCCTTCCTGATCAACACGGCCCGCGGTGGACTGGTGAACGAGGCCGACCTCGCTGCGGCTCTCGACGCCGGCACGATCGCCGGGGCAGGGCTCGACGTGCTCAGTGTCGAGCCGCCGCCGGCGTCGAATCCGCTGCTCGCCGCGAGGCACTGCGTGATCACGCCGCACATCGCCTGGGCAACGCGCAACGCACGGCGCCGGCTGATCGATGCGACGGTCGCGAACGTACGGGCGTTTCTTGTCGGGGCTCCGCGGAATGTGGTGGCGTAGGACGGGCTTCAGCCTGTCGAGATTCATGACGGGCTGAAGCCCGTCCTACTCTGCGGGCGTGGGATCGACGACCGTCTTGCCGCGGCGGGACACCGCGACCGGGATCGCGCCGGCCACGGCCACCCGCTGCCCGTCCGCCACGAGCGTCGCCGTGAGCGTGAAGGGGATCGCGTCGCCGTCTGCGGCGATCTCGCCGCGGGCCAGGAGGGCGTCGAGGTAGGGCTTGAGCGCCCCGCGGAGCGTCTTGTCGGTCGCCGGCCGCGACGTATCGCCCACGAAATTCCGCAGATCGCCTCCCGCGATCACGTAGGCGCCCGCCCGGGCGTCGAAGGCCAGCGCGTCGAATGAAAACTCCGCCGCCGTCGCCCCGCTCGATTCGTCGCGGAGCACGAACTGCAGCGCCGCCTTCGCCGGCGGCACGAACGCCTCCGGCGCCCGGATTACGAGCTGATCCGCTTCGGCGACGAAGAATTCATCGATCCGGGCCGCCTCCGTGCGCGTGCCGGCCGCCTTGCCGACCGTGAAGGTGAGCCGCAGGGCGTTGGCCTCGGCGAAGGCGAGCGCGCAGCCGGAGTCGCCCGGGCCGAGGCGCCTGGCGACGGGCACGAGGAGGTGGCTCGTGACGCCGTAGGGCGTGGCGAGGTGGATGTCGACGAACGCGCGGTCGTGGCACGGAAACAGCGAGGGCAGGGCGGCGGCCGGCGGGGGCAGGGGCTCTGCGAATTGTTCACTCGAGACAGGAACTATGCTCCCGGGAGCCCAAGCCGGCTCGGGGGCGGCAAAAGTCTCCTCGCGTGGGCCGCGGCGGCCCAATGCTCGTCGAGCGTTCGCCGACCCCCTCACCTCCCGCTGCGCAACTTCAGTCGCACAGGCGCTGCAGTGCTGCTGCCCGGTCACTTGCACGCCGGGCGGCACCTCGACCTCCATCACCTCACGTGAGAGGAGGCGGAAGCGGGCGGGGCGGCCGCCGGCGATCACGCGCGTGTCGTGGATGCTGAATCCCTTGCCGATCAAAAACAGCGTCGTGCCCGCCGCCGGATCGACGCCCGGCGCCCCGTACCATCCCACCAGTTCCGGCGCGAGGTCGGAGACGCCCGCGTCGAAGAGTTCGAAGCCGCCGGAGGTGTTTTCGTGCGGGATTCGGGCCTCCAGGACTTGCTGCGGCAGCCGGCCCTGCAACTGCTCCACGCGGCGCATGAGATGGGCCACCTGGCCGTCGCGGTAGAGATGCGCACAGCGACCGCACGCCGCGGCCGACCGCTCCATCGCCTTCACCGCCCGCGAGAGCTTGAGCGTATGCCGCACGCCGGGCTCCGTCGCGGCCGGATGGGCGAGCGAAAACCACCGCGTCTGCACGTCGAGGGTGAGCCGCGGCACGAACGACGGCATGACCACGATCGCCACGCACTCCCGCATGCCCGGCTCGATCTCCCGCCGCATGAGGTCGGCGTCGGCCGAGGGGCCGCAGAGCGTCTCGCCGAGGGCCGCGAGCTGGCCGCGCGTCGGGGGCGTCTGCACCCGCGGCATGAATCTCCAGCCGAAGGTGTCGGCCCCGTGGGCGAAGCCGACGACGGTGCGGTTGAGGGCCACGACCGACATGTCGGCCTCCACGCGGCGCGTGTAACGGGCGATCGCCTGGGCGTTGAGCCGGCCGCTGGCATACGCGAGCGCCGTCGCGATCTGCAGTTCGCGCCGCCGGGCGAAGGCGTCGTCGACCGTCTGCTCGTCGATCGCCGGATCGAGCGCGAACACGCGCACCGGCCAACGGCGGCGGACGTAGTCGCGGAAGGCTGCGCGAGCTTCCGGCGCGGGATCGGGGCCCACGAGCGAGAGGCCGCAGGCCCCGACTCCCGAGTCCCGCATGTCCTGTGCGAGCCGCTCGTCGAGCAGGGCCGACTCGACGAGGATGCCCCACGCGAGCGCCGCGGTCACGCTGCGGCAGAGAAGTTCGGCCGGAGCGGAATCGTCGCAGCAGAGGCCGGCCGCGGGGGGCGTGTCGAGCATTTCAGGCAGGCCGGCCGCTGGGGGATCGGCCGTGTCGACGCCCGTGCCGATCGTGGACAGCGCGTGGCAGCGCACCTCCGCGAGCTCGGCCTGGCGCCGGCCGCGGACGAGATCCGCGATCCGCCAGCCGGGCAGCTGGCCCCACAGGTCGCGGTGGCGATCGAGGGCGAGGAAGTCGTAGGCCGCGTCGAGTTCGTCGGCGAGGTAGCCGCGCACGTCGACATATTCGATGCACGGGCGGGCGGCCGGGTGTGCCCCGAGCGCGCGGCGGGCGGCCTGCACGAGCACGGCGATCTGGCGCACGCCCGCGACCTCGGCGAGCTGCGACACGGGGATCGGCATCCGCGCACGTCGGCTCTTCATCGAGGGGGCTGTCGAGGGCGTGATCGCAGGCAGCCGCTCTGCGAGCGACCGCATGGCGGCCATCACGCCGGCCCGCTCGCGGCCGGGCTCGGCCGGTTCGAGGATCGTGTCGGCCCAGGCGAGGCAGTCGGGGTCGTTGACGCAGTGCGTGAGCGCGGGGGCGACGAGATCGACGAGGTCGTTGATCACGAGATCGCGGACCGTCGTCGGGAGCAGGGCGTCGTCGATCTGCGGATCGGCCGTGATCGTGACCTCCGCGCCGTGTCCCTTGCGGGTCTTCTGCCCTGGCGTGATCGAGATCGGGATCCGCACGAGGTTGAGGGCGTAGCCGGGAGAATCGGCCGAGTCGTCCCCCTCGTTGATGCGACGCAGCTCGTGGAGATGGTTCACGTAGCGGGACAGGTGGTCGAGCTGGAGCGTGGGCTCGAGCGCGAGCGGGGCGTCTTCAAACCGCATGCCGGGCGGAAGGTCGACGCCGGCGAACGGCGCCGTGCGGGCGATCACGACCGGATCGCTGCGGCCGACCTGCTCGTTCGTCGTGGGCAGGAGCGCCTGGACGGAGTTCATCACGGTGGCCTCGGGGGCCGCGATCAATTCCGGCGGACGCCGCCGGCCGGAGGCCGACTGCAGCGCCAGCGCCATTCCCAGGAACGACTGGTCGCTCCGGCGGATGGCCGCCTGGGCATGCTGTTCGAACCGCGGGAGTTGCAGCCGGAGCTGTTCCTCGTATTCCAGGCGGTGGCGGACGAGGCGGTTCTGCCCCCACACGTCGGGCGTTTTCGCCACGATCGACCCGTGGAGGTCGATCTGGTGCTCGAGCCACTCGAGCTCCGCCCCCAGCCGCTCGATGCAGTCGTCGACACCGGTGGCGGGCGGCTGGCGGTGGAGAGCCTTGAAGGGCGCGGCGAGGCCATCGATGAGCCGATGCCGTCCGACACCCATTTCGCCGGCTCCGGCCAACGTCGCGGCGATCAGCAGGAAGGGGATGGCGAGGGAAAAACCGGGGAAAGATGCGCCCATGGTGCTCCCGCTTGCGAAGGTGCCTCTGGCAGGGGACAATACCCCCCCAATGGCAATCGGATGCCCGGGCCGGTCGATTGACGAGAACCGTCGCGACCGGGGAGGTCGGGCCACGTTGCCCAGCTTCTCCGTTTCCAGCACCATGCGACGCACCTTGTCCTGCATGCACCGCCACCCAGTGCAGTGCATCATCCCGCCATACATGTTCGAGCACATGGCTCGCTCGGACGATCCTGGGCTGCGGGCGATGGCGGTGGCAGCGCTGGCCGGAGCTGCGGCGGTGCGGGCGGTGCGGGCGTTCGCCACGCAGCTTCCGGCCCTGCTGGCGGCCCCATCCCCGGGCGGCCGGCGGCACCGCCTCGTGTACGACGCCCGTGGCCGCGACGAACTGCCGGGGAAACTCGTGCGCAGCGAAGGGGAAAAGAAGTCGGCCGACACGGCGGTGAACGAAGCCTACGACTTCGCCGGCGACACGTTCGACTTCTATCACGCCGTCTTCGGCCGCAACTCGCTCGACGACGCTGGTATGACGCTGATCTCGAGCGTGCACGTCGGGGAGGCCGACGGCCGCGGCTGGCAGCCGATGAGCAACGCCTTCTGGGACGGGGGCCAGATGGCGTACGGCGACGGCGACGGGACGGTGTTTCGCCGGTTCACACGGTCGCTCGACGTCGTGGCCCACGAGCTGACGCACGGGGTGCAGTCGTTCACGAGCAACCTCGTCTACCGCGGCCAGTCCGGGGCGATCAACGAGCACTTCTCCGACGTGTTCGGCGCCCTCGTGCGTCAGTGGAAGGCCGGCACCACCGCCGAAAGGGCCAACTGGCTGATCGGTGCCGACGTGCTCGTGCCGGCGGCGACTCGGCGGGCGATCCGCGACATGGAGCACCCCGGGACGGCGTATGCGGCCGATCCATTCCTGGGCAGCGACCCGCAGCCCGATCACATGAAAAAGCTCGCCACCGGCCCATCCGACTCGGGCGGCGTGCACATCAACTCGGGGATTCCAAACCGGGCGTTCGTGCTCGTGGCGCAGGCGCTCGGTGGGCCGGCGTGGGAGCAGCCCGGACGGATCTGGTACGAGGCGATGCTGCAGCTCTCACGCACCAGCCAGTTTGCCGACCTCGCGCGGATCACGGCGCAGATCGCCGGCGAGTCGCTCGGGGCCGCTGCGAAGAAGGCCGTGCGCGTGGCGTGGAAGAAGGTGGGGCTGTGACGGGCTGGTTTTCGAGGCCGCCGTTCGTGGCCGGCCGGCCGCTGCGAATCTCCTTCTCGCAGTCCGGGGGGCTCGTCGGGCTCGTGCGGCGGTGCGTGGTGAACACGGACGGCCTCCCGCCGGACGAGCAGCGGAAGGTGCATGAGCTCGTGGCGGCCACGGGCTGGCGGCGGTCGTGGGCGAGGTCATCGAGGGCATTCGACCGGTTCTGGTACGAAATCGTGATCGTCCAGGGGGCGACGGAGTTGAGTGTCGAGTGTGACGACGCCTGCGTGCCCGCGCGGGCGCGGCCGCTCGTGGCGTATCTCAAGGACCGCGCGAAGTGACGCCCCGGACCGCGTGGGGACGGTTCGAGGGGCGGGTCGTGACGCGGTGGCTCGACGACGGCCGCGACATGGCGCTCGTCGAGACGTTCGCCTACGTCGATCCTGCGCGGGTGCGCTGGGAGGCTCCCGCGGGCTCCGTGGTCAACGGCGCGAGCATTCCGCGGCCGTTCTGGTCGCTGATCGGCGGGCCGTTCGAAGGGCGGTTTCGGAATGCGTCGGTGGTGCACGACGTGGCGTGCGTGGAGCGTGTGCGGCCCTGGCAGCAGGTGCACCGGATGTTTTACGACGCCTGTCGCTGCGGCCGGGTCGGCGCCATCAAGGCGAAGACGATGTACTACGCCGTCTACCACTTCGGCCCGCGCTGGCGGCTGGAGGGCCACACGCTGCGCGACGAGACGCCGCCGCCCCCGACGCCGGAGCAGGTGCGGGCTGCGGCTGCGTGGTTTCGGGCCCACGAGGTCGATGCCGCCGCCATCCCGTCGCTCGAGATCCACTGAAGGCGGCCCAGTTGCCGTATACTTCGGCCCATGCTCGTCGAACGCGTGAAATACGTGATCTGGGCCGCCGACATGGAGCGGGCCGTGCGGTTTTACCGCGACCTCTGCGGCGGCCGCGTGCTCAAGCAGAATCCCGTGATCGCGGAGGTCGAGATCCTCGGATCGGTGATCGGGATTCACTCCGGCGGCGAGGGGAAACGCACCTGGACGGGGATCTCGTTCCAGGTGCCCGACGTGGTGGCCGCGGCCCACGAGGTCGTGGCCGCGGGGGGCATGCTCTCCCGGGAGCCGGAGCCCGAGAACGGCGAGCCGCCGCATCTGGCGATGTGCGTCGATCCCGACGGCAACGAGTTCATGCTGTTCCGCAGACGCGGCTAGGGCGGTGGACGATGCGAGCCAAACCCATGGATGGGTGGATCGGAAAGGTGCCGGAGGGCACGGCGGACCGCGTGGGCCGGTTGCTCGCGGGCCGGAGCGTCATCGTGTCGCTCGCGCGGCCGCGCCGCACGAAGCTCGGCGACCACCGGCCGCCGGGCCGAGGCCGTTCGCATCATCGGATCACGGTCAACGACGATCTCAATCCGTATGCATTCCTGACGACGCTCCTCCATGAGATCGCGCACGTGGAGACGTGGGAGCGGCTGCGGCACAGAGTGCGCCGCTACCCGCCGCACGGCCGGGAGTGGAAGGAGGAATTTGCAGCGATCCTGGAGCCGTTCCTGAGCGCCGCGATTCTGCCGCCGGACATCGCCGGAGCCCTTGCCGTATTGATGCGGAACCCCGGCGCGGCGAGCTGCAGCGATCGCGGACTCGTGCTTGCGCTCGCGAAATACGACCGCTGCGATCCGGGGCAGGCACGCGTCGAGGACCTGCCGCCGGGCAGCCTGTTTCGCGTCGACTCGGGGCAGGTGTTCCGGCTGGGGCCGCGGCTGCGGAGTCGCTACCAGTGCTTCGAACTGCCCGGCGGCGGTGAATACCGCGTGCACGGGCTGAGCCGCGTGGAGGTGATCACATAGCGGAGCGGGCGTCCCGCTTGCCTAGAATCGGTGACCGGGACGGTTGCCGCCCGTCCGTCCTACTTGCGGTATGTCCGGCGGCGGACCGCGTTGCCGTAGACGTGAAGCGGGCGATAGGGCCGCTTCTCGATCGGCGTGCTCTTGATCTGCTCCCGCTCGGCGCCGAACGTGATCACGCGCGGGTCGAAGCCGGTCGGGCTGGCCGCGCGGGTTTCGGGAAGCGGGATGGAGAGCGCCGCGAGGGCGACCGGCACGAGCAGGAGTGAGCGGATGGGAGCCATGCGTTCGTTCCGTAAGCGTGAAGGCGTGCCTTGTTCGAAATCGGACTTGGGGCCGGGTTTTTTTCGCCGGCTGGAGCGAGGTGCGAAGGACGGCATATTCCGCATGCGTGGACCGCGGCCGACTCGGGCCGACCCCCACGCAAGGGTGATGCTCGTCCGCATGCTCGGCACGACCCGATTGCTGCATGGCTGGAAGCGTTGCTTTATGCTGTGGCCGACCGCCGGTTCGGAGAGCAATCGACGGCGGCGACACGGCGACGAGGTGTGCATGAGACGGGCTCTGTGGATGACTACGATCCTGCTCCTGGCGAGCGGGCACGCGACGGCGGCCGACAGTGCGGCCGAAGGCGGCGTGCGCAAGGCCGCAGCCGCCTACGCCGACGCCTACAACAAGCGCGATTTCACCGCGCTGGCGGCCCAGTGGACCGAACGGGCCGAATTGGTCGAAGGCGGTGCCCGGACGACGGGCCGCGACGCGATCGTGGCGTCGATCCGCGGCTGGCTCGAGCGGCATCCACAGGCGACGCTCACCGTCGACGTGGCCGCCGTGGAGCAGCTGGCCGGGCCGCTCGTGCGAGTGTGCGGCACGCTCGTGTTCACGAGGAAGCCCGGCGAAAAGCCGGTGGCGTCGCAGTTCGAGAGCCTGCGGGTGCTCGAGGACGGCTCCTGGAAGCTGGCGGAGTCGATCGTGGCACCAAACCATGCCGCGGCCCTCGACGACCTGAACTGGCTCGTGGGCTCCTGGCAGGCGACCGATGCCAAGGAGGGCACGACCGTCGAGGCCACGTATGAGAAGGCCGTGGGGGGCCGCGCCATCGTGGGCCGCACGAAAATCGTGCCCAAGCAGGGAACGCCGATCGAGACGATCGACGTGATCCACGCCGACCGCGCGACCGGGGTGGTGCGGTCGTGGCTGTTCGACTCCACCGGAGCCCGGGCCGAGGGCGTGTTTGCCGCGGACGGCACCGGGTTCAACCGCACGTTCGCGGGTACGCCGGGCGACGGGGTGGCCGCCGCCCGCGTGACCTGGACACAGGCGATCGTGCCTGGGGCCAACGGCCGATTCACGCTGCAATCGATCGATCGCTCCATCGACGGCCAACCCCTTCCCGACAATCCTCCGCTCCACTTCAAGCGAAAGTGATGTCCATGTTCATCCTGCCCCACCGCCTCACCGCAGTTCTCGCGCTCGTCGCACTCGCCCTCAACCATGGCACCGCGGTCGTGCACGCGCATGGCGGCGGTGGCGGCCACATGGGCGGCATGGGCGGAGGCGGCCACATGGGTGGCTACGGAGGCGGGATGCACGACATGCCGGGTGGCTTCTCGGGCGGCGGGCGATCGTTCGACGGCGGCGCCCGCGACTTCGATGGCGGGCGCGGGTTTGACGGTGCGCGCGGCTTCGATGGCGGCCGAGCCATCGACAGCGCCCGCGACTTCGGCGGCCTGGAGGGCGGCCACTTCGCCGGCGAGCACACGCTCTCGAAGGCCGACTTCCAGCGGATCGCGAACGAGGGAGTGGGCCGTGACGGCGTCGGCCGCGACGCGCTCGCCCGCGGCGCGGTGCGCCCCTACTCGATGAACAATCTCGTGAACCGCGGCAACATCGTGCGCAACAACTTTTACAACGGCGGCTGGTACGGCGGCCGTGGATGGTATGGCGCCCACTTCGGAGCCTGGTGGCCGGGCGCGTGGTGGGGCGGCTTCGGCTGGGGCATGGGCGCAGGCCTGCTGACGGGGCTCGCGTGGAGCGAGCTCGCCGGCTGGGGCGGCTACGGAGCGCCAATGGCCTACAACTACGGCACGAACGTCTGCTACCAGGACGACGGCGTCTATGTGCAGGGAGACCGCGTTGGCTCCACGGCCGAATACGCCCAGCAGGCCGCGACGCTCGCGGCTCAGGGCGGAGCCGACACGAAGATCGCCGCCGACGACCAGTGGCGGCCGCTGGGCGTGTTTGCCCTCGCCCGCTCGGAGGAGACGAACCCCAGCACGTTCCTGAGCCTCGCGATCGACAAGGCGGGGCTGCTGCGCGGCACGTATTACGACGCGGTGTCTGATTCGACGCAGAACATCACCGGCAAGGTCGACAAGAAGACGCAGAAGGCGGCCTGGACGATCGGCGACAAGAAGACGCCGATCTACGAAGCAGGGCTCACGAACCTCCTCCAGCAGCAGACGACGATCCTCGTGCACCGCGACGACGGCAAGGGGGGCAACGGCAAGGTGGAGCAGATGGTGCTCGTGCGCGTGGACGACAAGGCCGGCAAGGGCGACGCGAAGGCCGACGACGCCGGGGCCGGGTCGTGAGGCCGGCTCGCAATTCGACGACGGCTCTCTTCGTCGTGACGTGGCTGATCGCGGCGTCGTCGTCGGCCGTGGAACCGGGCGTTTGGATCGACCTTACGCATCCGTTCGACGCGGCCACGATCTACTGGCCCACGGAAAAAGGCTTCCAGTTCGACGCGGGCACGAACGGCCCGACGGCGAAGGGCTACTACTACGCCGCGAATCGCTTTTCGACCGCAGAGCACGGCGGCACGCACCTCGACGCTCCGCGGCACTTCTCCGCGACCGGGCAGACGAGCGACGCGATCCCCGTGGACCGGCTCGTCGGCGACGCCGTCGTCGTGGACGTGTCGGCCAAGTGCGCGGCCGATCCGGCCTACGAGGTGTCGCCCGACGACCTCGTGGCGTGGGAGGCGGCCCACGGCCGGCAACTCGTCGACGTGATCGTGCTCGTGCGCACCGGCTGGGCCGCGAAGTGGGCCGATCGCACGGCCTACCTCGGCACGGCCGCGACCGGACCGACCGCGGTCGCGGGACTCAGGTTTCCCGGCGTGTCGCCGCTGGCGGCGAAGTGGCTCGTGGAGCACCGGCGGATCAAGGCGATCGGGATCGACACGGCGAGCATCGACCACGGCCCCTCGACGCTCTTTGGCGCCCACGTGGCCTTCTGCGGCGCGAACGTGCCGGTCTTCGAGAACGTGGCGTCCCTCGACCAGCTGCCCGACATGGGCGCGTTCGTGGCGGCGCTGCCGATGAAGATCGCCGGCGGCAGCGGCGGCCCGCTGCGGATCGTCGCCCGCGTGAAATAGCGACGCGAATCCGATGCTTTTCAGTGCGGTCGCCTCAGCCGCACTCAGGGCGTGCCCCGCGCGGCCCTGTCAGGGCGTCAAGAACGATCGGCCGGGTCCAACAGATTGTTGCGATGGCCGCGTCGGTGGATCAGCGAATACCGCGGCGGTTCGTAGTGGTTCGCGGCCGTGTACGGCGCCTTGAACTTGTCACCCACCAAGTCGTTGCGAACGAAAAACGCATTGACCCCATGCGGTTCGCAGCCGACGAGGCTGTACCCCAGCCGGGAGCCGAGGTTGGTGAGCGCGTCGAGGCTCGCACCGAAGTTGTGCGTGCCGTCCCACGCGCTCTCGGGCGCGTAGTGAACCTTCCAATCGACGCCCGGTGGAATGGATGAGTTGTATTCGATGACGGCCACTCGCGGCCTGAAACCAGCCAGTCCCTCCCAGGCGTACCAAGTGTTGTGGTCGATGTCGAGCGACAGGAGGTCGAATTCCTGGGGCACCTGCAGCCGACGGAATTGCTCCGCGATGCTTTCCCGCGAGACATACTCGACAAGCCAGCGAACTCGCTCCGCGGTATGAGGATGCTTTTTCAAGGTGTGAACGAAAGCGTCTTCCCCGTCGATCCAGAATCCTGTCCAGCCTTGCGAGAGAAGAAACGCCGTGTTGCTTTCGCAGCCGTCTCCAACGCCGACTTCCGCGAAGATCTGGTTCGTGGTTCCGATGCGTCGAAAGATCTCCTGGATAATCCCGTCCTCTCCATTTTGCGAGCAGACTTGATGATGAAAGGGCAGGAGTCGCTCGCGGTCACCGAAACGATCGTCGCGTGGCATTTCCAAATCGAAAAGCTGGATTAGGCTCGTCGCCTTGAGTGAGGCGAGTTCTCCCTCGATGCGGCGCATCGATTCACGCAAAGCCCGGATCGCGTCGTGAAGGTCGGCCTGGTCTGCCCGGGACTTGGCTTTTTCGCCGGTGATCCCGAGACGCTGGAAGAGTTTTTTGAGTTTGCCGGGCATGGAAGCTCTCGCTCGGCTGAAGCAAATGTCTGTCGCTGTCGTACAGGCATGGAAATCGAAGTGGCAGTAAGATAGCAGCGAGTGAACAAAAGGAGGACACGCGATGGCCGGCAAGAAGATCGTGATGCGGACGGGCGAGGCGCTGGCGGAGGCCGATGAGGCATGGAGCGCGGCCGAGCCGGAGGTGGTGATCGGCGAGCTCGATGGGCCCGTGGGCTACGCGATCGCGAACCTCATCGGCGACCAGGTGAAGGGGCACACCCGCGTGTGGGCGATTTTGAACAGCGACGTGCAGGTGCGGCCGGCGACGCTGATGGTGAGCAAATACACCGCCCCCAACGCCCGCTACACGAACATCCTCATGGGCACCGTGCAGGCGGCGATCGCCAACGCCGTGCTCGACAGCGTCCGCGAGGGGCACATCCCCAAGAACAAGGTGAATGACATCGGGATCATCGTGGCGGTGTGGCTCGATCCCTCGGCCGCCGACGCCAAGACGAAGATCGACCACGAGGTGCTCTTCAAGACCCATCGCGAGGCCACGTTCAACGCGATCCGCAAGGCAATGGCGAACGAGCCCTCGATCGACTGGCTGCTCAAGAACCAGAAGAAGGTCGGCCACTACTTCCACGAACTGGCCGTGAAGGGCGAACTGTAGGACAGCCGTCTCGGCTGTCCAGGCACAGGGCACGCGTTCAATGTGGACAGGCGAGACGCCTGTCCTACGGCCGGGCTTTGTGGATCACCGGAAGCCCGAGGCGTGAGCCAAGAGGATGCCCGGCCTGTCGCAAAGTTCGGGTTTTCTGTCGCGATCGCGCGTAGGCGCTAGCGGCGGGCGGCGCGAAACTTGCGCCGCAGTTTGAGGGGCGTGGTTCCCTCGGCACGTTGCACGGCGCGGGAGAGAGCGTCGGGACTCGAGAATCCGGAGGCCGCCACGATCTCGGCGATCGAGAGGTCCGTTTCGGCGAGCAGCCGGCGCACGCGATCGAGCCGGCAGCGCATGATCTCCTCCCGGATCGTTCGCCCGAGGGAAGCATGAAAGCGACGTTCGAGCGAGCGGGCGGTCACATGGAGCTGCCGGGCCAGGCCCGCGACGGTGAGCTGCAGATGGCTGCCGCTCCAGATCAGCCGCAGCGCCTCGGCCACGATGCGGTCTTGAAGGGCCGTAACGTCGCGCGGGCCCTGGAGGATCAATTGGTGCGGCTCGGACACCGTCGCGGCGAGCACGGCGGCGAGCATCTCGAGCACCATGGCCGCGATCAGATGCGGAAACCCGCTCGGCGCTTCGCGCAGGCGGTCGAGCAGCCCCGCAAACAGCCGCACGATCTCGGGCGCGGGGCCCGTGTGCAGGAGCGGCTGCTCGGGCGAAAAAAACCGGTTGAGCACAAGGCGATCCATCTGCTCGCCGGCGAAGCCCACCCAGTATTCCTCCCAGCCAGTGGCTTTGTCGGGGCGGTAGCGATGCCACACGCCCGGGAAGAGCACGACCGCCGTGCCGGCAGCCACGGGCCGCGGCCCGGTGAGGGCCGATTCGAAGAGTCCAGAGCCGGCCGCGATGTAGAGCAGCTGATATTCAGGGAGGCTACGGCCCTTCTGCCAGGTGAACGCATACAACTCCGGATGACCCGACGGCGGATAGGTCCCGCCCGGCGGGATCGCGGCCCGGCCCGCACCGGTGACGTGCAGCCCCCACTGGATGTCGCGCGGTCGCGAGGGCAGGTAGCGAAAGTCGGAACGATTCACGAAGCTGCGTTTCCTCAAGGACAATCCACGACATGATGGTACCCACAGACAGATCGGTTGACGCGGCTTACGAGATCGCCCGCGATCGCTACGCGGCGCACGGCGTGGATACGAGCGCGGCGCTTGCGGCGCTGGCAAAAATCCCCGTCTCGCTCCACTGCTGGCAGGGGGATGACGTCGGGGGCTTCGAGCACGACGGGGGCACGCTCGGCGGCGGCCTCGCCGTGACGGGCAACTACCCCGGCAAGGCCCGCACGCCCGACGAACTGCGTGCCGACCTCTCCAAGGCCCTCTCGCTGATTCCGGGCCGGCAACGCGTGAACCTCCACGCCTTTTATGGTGAGTTTGGCGCGAAGAAGATCGATCGCGATGCGATTGAGCCGGCCCACTTCGCGGGCTGGATCGACTGGGCCAAGACGCAGCGGATCGGGCTCGACTTCAATCCCACCTGCTTCGCGCATCCCAAGGCCGCCGACGGCTTCACGCTCTCGCACGCCGACGCCGGGATTCGGCGGTTCTGGATCGAGCACTGCCGGCGATCACGAGAGATCGGGGCCGCGATGGGGCAGGCGCTCGGCACGCCCTGCGTGACAAACGTGTGGGTGCCCGACGGCTTCAAGGACACGCCGGCCGACCGGCTCGCCCCGCGGGTGCGGTTCGCCGCGGCGCTCGACGAGGTGTTCGCCAAGCCGCTGCCGCCGGAGCATGTGCTTGATGCCGTCGAACCAAAACTCTTCGGAATCGGCAGCGAG
Source organism: Planctomycetia bacterium (assembly GCA_009926295.1). Classification (GTDB taxonomy): domain Bacteria; phylum Planctomycetota; class Planctomycetia; order Pirellulales; family UBA1268; genus RGVT01. Next base: position 4,803 of record RFPF01000006.1, on the reverse strand, counting down.
AGCTACACGACGGGGTCGGCGGAGTTCTGCCTCGGCTACTGCATCACGCGCAAAAAACTCCTCTGCCTCGACGCCGGGCACTTCCATCCCACCGAGTCGATCGCCGACAAGATCTCGAGCGTGCTTCTCTACCTGCCAGAGATCCTGCTGCACGTGAGCCGAGGCGTACGCTGGGACTCAGACCACGTCGTGACGCTCTCCGAGGATCTCTTCTCGATCGCCCGCGAGATCGTGGCGACCGGGGCTCCCGAGCGGGTGCACGTCGGCCTCGACTACTTCGACGCGAGCATCAACCGGGTCGCCGCGTGGGCGATCGGCACCCGCAACATGCTCAAGGCGCTGCTCGTCGGCCTGCTCGAACCCCCGCGGATTCGCGCGGCGGAGGCGCAGGGTGACTTCACGACGCGGCTTGCCCTCCAGGAGGAGGCAAAGGCCCTTCCCTGGAACGCCGTATGGGATTTCTACTGTGCGTCGCAGGGGGTGCCCGTCGGGGCCGCGTGGCTCGACGACGTGAAAACGTATGAACGCAACGTGACGGGGAAACGGACATGAGCGCCACGGCTGTTCTCGACGAGATCGACACGACCACTTCCCGCGCGGCCTCTGAATACGAACGCGAGCGGGTGCCCGAGAGCGCCCTCAAGGGGCCGAGCGCCTTCTGGGGGATGTATGCCGGGGAGCACACGGCCGGCACGGAGTTCATGATCGGGCCCTTGTTCGTGGCCTGGGGCGCCGACGCGCTGAGCCTGATCGTCGGGCTGCTCGTGGGCAACCTGCTCGCCGTGCTCACGTGGCGGTACCTCACGGCGGTGATCGCGTGCAGCGAGCGGCTCACGCTCTACTACAAGATGGAGAAGATCGCGGGCCGCGGGCTCGTGACGCTCTACAACCTCGCCAACGGCCTCCTCTTCTGCTTCCTCGCGGGGTCGATGATCACGGTGTCGGCGACGGCGGTAGGGCCGTTCTTCCCGCCCGGCACGATCGCGATGCCGACGTTCGAATCGACGATGCCGACCGGCATCGCCTGGATCGTGTCGTGCGTGGTGATCGGAGCCGCGATGACGCTCGTCGCGCTCAAGGGCTACGGAGTCGTCGCCCAGGTGGGTCACTACGCGGCCCCCTGGATGTTCCTCGTGTTTCTCGCCTGCGCCCTCGTGACGCTCGGCAAGCTCGGCACGACCGACGTCTGGGGGCTGCTCACACCGCCGGCCGGCACGGAGCAGAAGATCAGCTTCCTGGGTGTCGTCTGCTTCTCGTGGTTTTGCAACGCCGCGATGCACATCGGCATGGCCGATCTCTCCGTGCTCCGATTTGCGAAGAAGCCGAGCGCGGGCTGGGCGAGCGCGGCTGGGATGTTCCTCGGACACTACGTCGCCTGGATCTGCGCGGCGCTCCTGCTCATCTACTGGGTGCGTCAGCACGGGGTCGATCCGACCGTGGGCAAAGACCCCGGCACGATGGTGGACGACGCCGTGGGCTGGGCCGGGCTCGTGTGCGTGATCATCGCCGGCTGGACGACGGCGAATCCGACGATCTACCGGGCGGGCCTCGCCTTCCAAGGGATGATTCCGGGCATCTCGCGGACGGGGGCCACGCTCCTGGCCGGGGCCCTGTGCATCGCGGCGGGCATCTTTCCGGCGTTCGCGATGAACCTGCTCTCGTTCGTGGGCCTCTACGGCACGGTGCTCGCGCCGATCGGGGCGATCATCGTGGTCGATCACTTCTTCGCCGACCGGCTCGGCATCGAGCGCGACCCGGCCGAGCACCACGGCCTCTCGTTCAATTGGAGCGTGCTCGTGGCCTGGCTCGTGCCGGTGGGGATCGCGATGTACCTCTGTTCGCGTCGTACCTGCCGCTGCCGTGCGCTGTCGGCTGCGGCCTGCTCTACGTCCTGCTCTCGAAGATCCAGAGGACCTCGCGATGAGAACCCTCGCTTGCATCTGCGGCCTCGCCGCCCTGGCCGGCACGATCGCACCACCGGCCCTCTTCCTCGCGAAGGCCATGCCGCTCGAGGCCGTGAAGCAGGTCATGCTCGTCTCGACCGTCGTGTGGTTTGCCGCGGCCCCCTTCTGGATGAAGGTGGAGTGACGCACGTCGTCGGTCGGGGCTAGAATTTGCAGGTCGGCCAGAAACGACGTTGGCTTTCGAGGAGCATGACGATGGCGCACGGCAGATGGCTTCCGCTCGGTTTGCTCTTGATCATGCCGGGGTTCGCCTGCAGCGACGCGGCCGCCGCCGTCCACGAGGGGCCGGTCGAACCACCGGAGGCGGCTGCGACGCTCGGCGTTCCAGGCGACCTCGAGGCGACGCTCTTCGCAGCCGAGCCGCTCCTCTCGAGCCCGTCCGACATCGACGTCGACTCGAAGGGACGCGTGTGGGTGTGCGAGGTGACCAACTACCGGGGCAAGAAGGACACGCGGCCCGATGGGGATCGGATTCTCGTCCTCGAAGACACCGACGGCGACGGCACGGCCGACAAGCAGACCGTTTTCCACCAGGGCCGCGACGTCGACAGTGCGCTTGGCATCTGCGTGATCGGGGAGGGAGCGGGGCGGAAGGTGATCGTCTCCTGCGCACCCAATGTGTTCATTTTCCATGACGACGACGGCGACCTGAAGGCCGACCGCACGGAGTCGCTCTTCACGAAGACGGGCATCCCGCAGCACGACCACTCGGTACATGCCTTCGTCGTCGGCCCCGACGGACGCTGGTATTTCAACTTTGGCAACACGGGCAAGGCGGTGCACGACAAGGACGGCACGCCGGTGAGCGACCGGTTCGGCAACGTGGTCAACGACTCCGGCAAGCCGTATCGCCAGGGCATGGTCTTCCGCTGCAAGCCCGACGGCACCGACTTAGAAGTGCTCGGCCACAACTTCCGCAACAACTACGAGGTGGCCGTCGATTCCTATGGGACGTTGTGGCAGAGCGACAACGACGACGACGGCAACAAGGGGGTGCGGATCAACTATGTGATGGAATACGGCAACTTCGGCTACGTCGATGAACGCACCGGGGCCGGATGGAAGGTGCCGCGAACCAATCTCGAGGCCACGGTGCCGCTCCAGCACTGGCACCAGAACGACCCCGGCGTGGTGCCCAACCTCCTGCTGACGGGCGGCGGCTCGCCGACCGGGATCTGCGTGTATGAAGGCACGCTCCTGCCGGAGCGGTTTCGCGGGTCACTCATCCACTGCGACGCGGGGCCGAACGTGGTGCGGGCGTATCACGTGAAGCCACAGGGCGCGGGATTTACCGCCGAGAGCGAGGCGATCGTCGAGGCAGGCGACCGATGGTTCCGCCCGAGCGACGTGTGCGTGGCGCCGGACGGGGCACTCATCGTGGCCGACTGGTATGACCCCGGCGTGGGAGGCCACGGCATGGGCGACACGAAGATGGGCCGGATTTTTCGGATCGCCCCCAAGGGATCGAAGTGGTCGGTGCCGGCGGTCGATTTCTCGACGGTGGAGGGCGCCGTGGCGGCGCTTGCCAGCCCGAATCTCTGCACGCGGGCGATGGCGCTCGAGAAGTTGGCCAAGCAGCCCGAGGTGGCCGCGGCCGTGCTCGAGAAGCAGTTGGCGAAGCCCAATGACGATCGCCACGCGGCCCGCATGGCCTGGGCCCTCGGGATGCTTCCCGGCCGGGCGGCAGGCACCATCGCCGCGCTCCTTGCGTCGAACGATCCGGCCATGCGGATCATCGGCCTGCGGTTGAGCCGGCTCACGCACGGGGACGTGATCGGCTGTGTCGAGAAGATCGTCGCCGACACGTCGGCCGCCGTCCGCCGCGAGGCCGCGATCGCCCTCAAGGGGCTGTCCGGTGAGCGAGCCGACCGGGCGTGGGCCGAACTCGCGTCCCTGCACGTGGCGGGCGACCGGTGGGAACTGGAGGCGCTCGGCATCGGCGCCGACGGCCTCTGGGACGGCCGGCTCGAGGCCTGGCTGGCGAAGACATCGGGGCCCAAATACGGTGCAGGCGGAGAGATCATCTGGCGGAGCCGGGGCACGAAGTCGGCGGCGATGCAGTGCATGCTGATCGCCGACGTGAACGTCACGACCGCGGAGTCACTCGCGCTGCTGCGTGCGCTCGACTTCCAGGATGGTGGCCGGGCGGCCGAGGCCGTCCGCGAGATCCTCCGGCGCGAGCGGCCCGATTCCCTGGGATCCGAAGAGAAACTGCGGGTGATCCTGCCGGAACTCGTGTTGCGTCTCGATCCGACGGACGCCGCCGATCCAGTCCTCGCGAAGCGGATCGAGGAGTCGATCGATTATACGGCCGGCACGCAGACGCTCGTCGATCTCGTCGGGCGGTTCAAGCGAGTGCATCGAGCGGGTGAACTCGTCGACCTGGCCGCTGCCGAGGGCACCGCTGACTCGCTTGCGGCGGCGGCGATTGGAACGGCGATCGGCCTTGCCGGCGACGACGCCCTGAAGCCGCGGCTCGCGGCGGGTGATTCCGCGGCCATCCGGCTTCTCACTGCCCTCGGTGTTCGCGGCGACGGTCAGTCGAGAGCGATTCTCGATGGGATTCTCGCCGACGTCGATGCGACACCCGAAATGAAATCAGCCGCGGTTTCGGCGCTCGCGCGGTCGAATCAAGGGGCGAAGAGCGTGGTGGCGATGGCGAGGGATGGAAAGCTGACTGGCGGGCTCGTGCAGGCGGCGGCCGTTGCGATCGCAGCCTGCCCATGGGCCGACGTCCGCAAGGAAGCAGCCGACGTGCTGCCGATGCCGAAGGCGAAGGGTGGCGCGTTGCCGCCGCTTGCGGAACTGCTCAAGAGCAGCGGCAATGCCGAGCGGGGCA